>DASTQK010000102.1:0-3673 GCA_035761765.1 Rubrobacteraceae bacterium | reverse complement strand
CCCGGCGGCCGTACCTACCGCAGAGGACCCCGCAGCCCCCAGCTGGGTGTGCATCCACGGCACCACCCACGGGGTGCTCATGTAGGTGGTGTTGGCCACGTACATACAGCCCGTCGAGCCGGTCACGATGGTGCGCGGACCGGCAGCCTTCGCCATGAGCCTCATGGGCAGAGCCGAGAGGCACCCCTGGCAGGTGCGGTGGCCGGACTGGTAGAACTCCTCCTCTGGAGCCTTCTTTATCGACTTGATCGGATCGAGCTTCAGCGCCCGTCCAGGGGCCTCCATAACCACTTCTCTTCGATCTCCTCTCTTGGTTCCTTTACTTTCCCTGTTACTACTCGCGGACGCCGATCCAGCTGACGACCGGTATGTCTTCGCCTTCACCGGCCCGTCTGGTCAGGTCCGCCATCTCGTCCATCATCTCCGGGGTGAGCTCGCGGCCGCCCAGGCCCCCGATGAAGTTGACCATGCGGGGCCTCCTCTCGGCTTCGTAGAGCGCTGCCCGCAGGTCTGTGAACAGTACCCCGCCCTGCTGCGGCGAGCCGTACGCGTAGGCGCGGTCGACGACGCCGACGGCCTTGAAGCGGCCCAGGACCTCCGCCAGTTCCTCGTCCGGGAAGGGACGGTACCACTTCAGGCGGACGAAGCCGACCTTCTCGCCCTGCTCGCGAAGGCGGCGAACCATGACCTTCGCGGGCAGGCCGAGCGAGCCCATCCCGAAGAGCACATACTCGGCGTCCTCCGTCATGAACTCCTCGAAGAAGGGGTTGTCGCCGCCGCGGCCGAAGAGCTCCTTGAAGTCGTTGTGAGCCTCCCAGATCACGTCCTTGACCCGCTTGGCGGCCTCGTCGGTCTGCTTGCGGATCTCCATGACCCAGTCCTCGTTGGCCTGGGGGGCTATGCTGATCGGGTTGTCCGGGTGCAGCACCCTGTCCCCCAGGTCATAGGGCGGCAGGAACGCATTGACGCTCTCCTGGTCCGGGATCTGGAGCAGCGCCTGCGAGTGCGTGATGAACGCGCCGTCTACGCCTAAGCCCACGGGCAAGGAAACCCTGGGATCCTCGCCGACGCGGTAGGCCATGAGCGTCACATCGAAGCACTCCTGGGCGTTCTCCACCCAGCAGAGCTGCCAGCCGAGATCTCGCACGCACAGGGCGTCGTTGTGCTCGACGCCGAACGCTCCGGGATCGTCGAGCGCCCGGTTGCCGATCATCGCCACGACCGGCAGCCTGAGCGAGGGCGTGACCGCATTCGACTCCATCGCGTACATCCAGCCCACGCCAGAGGAACCCACGAACACCCTGGCCCCGACAGAGGAGGCGTGCTTGCAGATCTCGAACTGGGAGTGCTCGCCCTCGGCGACGATGTACTCGCACTCGAGCTCGCCGTCGGCGATGAGCTTGGCGACCGCCTGCATGACGCCGTCGTAGGGCCGGATCGGGTACGCCGACGTCACCTCGACGTCGGCCAGCTTCACGGCCTGGGCGACGGCCTCCGTGCCGGTCATCAGCTTCTCTTCTTGCTTTACCTCGCGCCTTGTCTCTTGAGTGGTCATCTCCCCTCCTCTCACTTCGCCCAGGTGTCGGCGTTGAAGAAGTTCTCGTGGGCTATCCGCCCGCGCTCTATCTTCTCGTTCCGCCACTCGTGGTAGGCGTCCTTATCCTCTTTCCACATGGGGAAGACGTCCTTGTCGCCCTCCTCGATGAACTCCAGGTCGTTGACCATCACGATGCAGTCTTCGACCGGGCAGACGTTGGCGCAGATGCCACAGCCGGTGCAGTACTCGTAGTTGATGGGGTGCAGCGCCTCCGGGCTGATCTCGAAGCACTCGTCGGGGCAGTCTATCCAGCACTGGCGGCACTTGATACACGTGTCGAAGTTGACCACCGGCCGCATTGTCCTGTCGGAGGAGGACTTGTAGTGCGGGTTGCGCTCGCCAGGCCTTACGGCCTCGACGATGATAGCCTCGCGCATCTCGCGCCACCCCGGCAGCTTGACCGGCTCGTAGTCGTCCTCTTTGCCCTCGCCCGCCTTGACCTCGCGGACCTGGACCTCGTCGTGGCCGCTCTTGAGCGCGGTGAGGTACTTCTCGCCGAGGTTCTGGTCGTCTCTTACCACGGACTCTATGGAGTCTAAGTCGAAGATGTCTGGGCGCGCACTCGCGATAGCGCCGAGTACCCGCATGTCCGTGCCGTCGTCGCGGTAGACCCAGAGCCCGCCCATGCTCGGCGTCCCGGGCAGGATGGCCAGCGTCCAGTCCCAGGGCTTCTGAGGTATGACCCTCAGGAGCTCCTCAGGGGGCCTGTTCGATATCACTAGCAAAGTTCCGCCACGCCTGAGACGGACGTTTATCGGCTGTCGCCCGTACCAGGCCCAGGACTCGATCCCGTCGCACATCGTGTCGTCGAGGACCGTGATCACGTCCAGCTCATTCGGCTCGTACTTGGCCATGTGCTGCTCGAGCGTCTCCGTGTCCGGAGCTATTACCGCGAACTGCTTGGCAGGAATCCCGTTGCGCTCCGGCGAGTCGCTGTAGCGCTGGATCGTCGACCCCAGCCAGTCACGCTTGCGGGCAGCCATTACCACGTGCTTGCACAGATTGGCCGCCAAAGTCTTCTGGAAGATCCCCCGATAAGTGAACTCGACGCTCTTGGCCTCGTCTCTTACCTCCGTCGAAGTGCGACCCGCTAACGAGTCTTGCTCCCTAGGTACCGAGTCACCAGCTTCTCTGCCAGTCGGCATTCTCTCTCCTTCCCTCTCTGACCCACCCCAAAACCGTCTCCCAAGCCTCCAGCCTCGGTAACTGGAGACTCTGGCCTGACCACTCTACCAATTGCCGCGCATGGTATCAGCGGCGGGTGATCAGGTCAATCCCATCTGGCGGGGATTGTATCATTCTTTCTATGTTCCCGGGGCGGTCTCAAAGTATGCCTGTGGCGGGTTTTTCGGCGCTTCATTCGGGGTGTTTTCAGCTAACATCGCCGTAGATCAGGGACCGCACCAGGGATCGGCGGAAGTCGATGCTTGCGGGGTCTATCTCTCCGGCTTCGGGCTCGAGGCGTTGGACGAACTCGGGAGCCGGGACCAGTTCCACGTCCCCCGAGGGCAGAGGGTTCACGGCTACGTAGGTTACGGAATCGTCGAGCAGCAGGTGTATCAGGTCGGCGGCCGGGAGCTCGACGCCGTCCCAGCTCTCTTTCGGGTTCGGGGGCGAGCCGAGGGTTCGGACCGCGAAGTCTACAGCCTTCTGGCGGGAAGAGAACACGGGCAACAGGGCGCCGTCCCTGAACCCGAAGAGCCCTATCGTGATCGGACCCGCGTGCGGGCCTTCCGGATAATAGGCGACAAAGACGTGCCTTGGGACTGGAGAAGAAGCCAAGCCTTCTTACTCGTCGCGGATCGTCAGCGCGCGGGCCTTGTCGAAGTCCTGCTCGTAGAGCTCATTCCAGTTGTGGACCGACTGCATGTGGTCCATTATCCCGGCGAGTACCTCGTCCTCCGTCTCCCCGCGGGCGACGAAGTCGCAGTTGGGGTCAACCTCGAAGTCCCAGGTTTCCTGGGCCTCGGTGCATCGGATAACTTTGCCCATCTCCGCTCCTTTCCTCGCGCCGATCATAGCAGTACAGGTAGGACCTCTCAAGAAAAGCGGAGCCCGAGCGGCCGGGAATGAGGT
>DASTQK010000101.1:0-7324 GCA_035761765.1 Rubrobacteraceae bacterium | reverse complement strand
TCACCCGACCGGCGCCGGGGATGAGGATCGAGGAGCGCGACGACCGCTCGCTCTACTACCGTCTGGTTCTCGAGCACGCGCACTCCCGGGCCGTAGCGGGCGGTCGGCTCCTCGACCTCTACGACGCGGACCCCGACCGGTTGATGGGCTTCCTGAGCACCCGTGAGTGGCGGCCCCTTCAGGACGGGAGGGCGGGCCGGACTGCTTTGCTGACCGTCGAGGGTGCGGAGGCGACGCTCGAGGGGACCATACACCTGCTCGGAGCCGACGGGCTGCTCAAGACCAGGTTCTATCAGGCCGTCCTGGAAGGTCCCGGGGGAACGTCGTGCATGACGGTTCCGGAGCGGTCCTCGTGGGTCGGCCCCATGCCGCTCAGGGTTGCCCCGCTGCAGAGCGTCTTGCTCGTCGGCCTCGACGAGACCAACGTGGAGCTGGCCAGGGGGTTGCGCACCCTGGGAATGCGGGTGCTCCTGGCCCAGCAGGCAGGCGGGCGTCGGCGGGAGGTTTTTCTGGACCTGCACGATGGAGGGTACCCGGTCTTCGAGGTCGAGGACGCCGACGGGTTGAGTAAGGCGCTGCGTGAGATCGGGGCGCCGGAACTTGTCGTGCTGGGCTTCAGCAGCGATACCAGGCTCACCCCCGAGGGTAACGTACAGGAGGGTAGCGAGCTCGACGCCGCGGACGCAGAGCTCGCCGCGGCCGCGAGATCGGACGAACCGCTGGCTTTCGAGCGTATCTCTGGGGAAGCCTTGCACGCGGGCGGTCCTTCATTGCTCCCGCTCCCCGAGGCCGCCGTTCTGGAGTTCTTGCTGCCCGTTGTGGAAGGAGCGGGCGAGGAACTCCAGGAGGAAGGCGTCGAGGCAGCGTTCGACCTGACGTTGCCCACGACCGTCCCCTACGGCGAGAAGAACCGCCACTCCACGGACGACATCACCTTCAGGGCGGCTTCCGGGATCGAGGCGGGTGTCCTCGATGCGTTGGAGAACCTGGACCCCACCCTCCCGTCCCTGCTCGCGCCCGTCGAGAGTTCGCGGCGGGCCCTGAGCGTGCGGACCCAGATCGGCCCGTGGACGGTCCACCTTGCTGGCACCGTGACCATCCGGGCGCGGAAGACCGACGGTGAGTATCTGCGGGCCGAGGAGTACGAGCAACGCCTGAAGGAAGCGGGCGACGTCAGGGTCATTCCATTGCCGGAGAAAGCCGGTAGCGTCCGGACCCTGCTGGACGGAACGTACTTGCAGAACATAGTCTTCTCCAAACTGCGGGCTATCCACAGCTACCGGCCGGCCGCGGTGGTCGTGCCCCTCACGGATGAGTCCTTCCAGGTGTTCTTCGTCGCGCCCCAGATCTCCTATGGCGTCGTGGGCCGGTTGCGGACCGTGCTGGCCGCCTCGGGTCTGGCCGGCGAAGAGCAGGACGCCGTCAGGCGCGTGGCTGACGAAGCCCTGGACATACCCCGGATCGATGCTCGGGTGCGCCACTCATTCCCGAAGGGAGAGGGACCGCCGCCCATGGACGACCGGCCGGGGTTGCCGCAGGAATCTGGCTTCGATCCAATAGCCGCTGTTCTCGATGCGGCGGGGGAGACCTCGGCTCCCCCCGCTGCACCCACCACAGAGGAGTTCTTCGAGGAGGCTGGATGGGACGCGATAGAGACCGAGGTGCTCGACGGGTTCAGGCGCCACCGTTTCGACGAGGGATGCGTGGTGGCTCTCGGGGAGGGCGAGACCGCCGTCCTAGAGGTGCGGGAGACCGACGACGGGCACACCCTCCGCACCGCGCCGGTCGCGGGCCTGGACCTGGAGGATCCGAAGGGCAACGCCCTGTACGTGAGAACGCTGCTCGAGTACCTCCACCAGACGGTATTGTCCGATAACCACATCGTACGCGTGTACGATCGGCATGCGGACGAGCTCAAGCGCCTTCTGGCCGCCCGCATGATGGAGTTCGTACCGGACGCGGACGTTCCAGGCAGGGCCACGGCTCCCATAGAAGTAGGCTCGTTGCGGGGGACCCGTTACCGGCTGGGGAGCGAGCGGGTCGCGTCTGGGGACCGGGTGGTACAGGTTGACCTCTACAAGGCCGACGACGCCTCAGAGGAGCCAAGGAGCATCACCCTGGCTCTCGGTCCGGGAGTGGACGATCCCATCGTGGTCATGCCGACCACGGTCCAGCTCGTCTTCGGGTTCGGCAACATCTGCGGGGATCTGGGAGTCCTGGAGCGGCGCCTGGCCTACAGGGTCGTCGCCTTCAACCGCTCGCCGAACGAGCGAGCCTTGAGCGCCCTCGAAAACGGTGTCCCGCTCTACGAGTTCGACGAGTCTCTCGACGAACAGGGCAACACCGTCGAAGGAGACGGACAACGGGAGGCATACGAGCGTGCCGGCCTGCGGTTGAGCGGGAAGCTCAGAGACCTTCTGGACGAGGGGCTCGTCGTCGGCGAGACCGACCGGGGCCTCCCGGTCCGTGCTCGTGTCGGCCACATACTTGACGGGCTCCTGGGGAGCATCATACATCCGGTCACGGGCGAGAAGACCAAGATTAGCGAGTACTACAAGGAGCTGCTCTTCGACGAGTACGAGGAGCGTGGTGTTCCGACCATCTACAACGGCTCCAACTCGCCCGAGAAGGTCGCTGACGGCAGGATCTTCATCCACGACGCCTTCACGACGTATGGTCTCGAGCCGGCGGAACACTACGAAGAGCACGACGGGCCGACAGCTAGCCTCATGTGCGTCTCGTGCAACACGACCAACATCACGGGCATCCTGTTGCGCCTCACCGACGTGCCCGGGATGTCGGACATGAAGATCCGGGTCATGACCCACCGCAAGGCGAATGACCAGTATGTGGGGGAGGGCAAGCAGAGCGTCAACTACTCTGGGATGGCCTTCGACTTCCACTACCACCACTGGGAGGACGCCAAGCTTTTCTATGATCGGATCAAAGACAGAGGCCTCCGGCGCCGGCTGGGCGCCATGTTCGCCCTCGACAACGTCCGCGAGGACGATGGAGGGGAATGGGCCATCTCGACCCACGCCACGGGGCAGGCGGCCACCGAGTTCCATACCGGTGTTGTAAACCTGAGCGGCAAGCTGCGGGGTGAGCCTCTCGACGCCGAAGAGCTGAAGTCCGAGCTGACCCGGCGCGAGTCCGAGAGCGCCCAGCTCATCGAGTTCCCCGGCAAGGTGGACGCCCGGCACCTTCTCGAGACGCTCCACTACCGCATTGGCATCCGCAACCTCTACATCCAGCCCTTCACCGTCGTACAGGACGGCGACGACCTGGCGATAGTCTTCTTCACGCCGCACCTCTTCAACGTCAAGCCGAATAACCTGGTGGCGGCGCTGAACCGCGATGGGCTCATCTCCAACACCATCTCGGGAACCGATATCGGGACGCGCATCGTGAGCGAGGCGCTCGGTCTGGGTCGACAGCAGACAGGCCTCGTTCGCTACTACGGGACCCGTTCGGAGCAGATACTCGCCGGGGCGCAGCCCATCTACTTCTTCGGCGGGGATCAGGTCGAGGGGACGAGCATCCCCAGCTGGGAGGAGCGCCGGCAGGTCCTGGGCGGCAAGGGGGCGGGCATGACCGAGATGGCCGCCATAACCTACCGGGACCCGTTGAGCGAGGAGGAGACCGGGCTTCCGGTGCCGCCCGGCTACACCATCACGACCGAGCAGGCCCGACGTTACTTCGAGAACGGCGGCCAGCTCCCGCCAGACCTCGTGGCGGCCATCGACGAGTACCAGGCTCGCCTCGAATCCGTGACGGGAAAGGCCCTGGGCGACCCCGACGACCCGCTGCTTGTCTCCGTGCGCTCGGGGGCGGCCGTCTCCATGCCCGGCATGATGGACACGATCCTCAACCTTGGCCTCAACCACCAGAGCGTGGAGGGTCTCGCCAGCCAGAGCGGCGACAGGCGCTTCGCGTGGGACTGCTACCTGCGCTTCACCGAGCAGTTCGCTGACATAGCGCTCGGTGTAGACGACGAGACGCACCTCAAACCGCTCCGGAAGGCCGTGCTGGAGCAGCGGGGCGTCGACGACGTCTCGGGCCTGGAGCTCGAGGACCTCGAGCACCTAACCTGGGAGTACCAGCACGCCGTCCTCGAGGTCACCGGTCAGCCCTTCCCCCAGGACACGCGCAGCCAGCTATTGGCGGCTATCGAGGCGGTTTTCGAGTCCAGCTACTCGGAGCGTGCCGTCTTCTTCCGGCGGGTGAACAAGATCCCCGAGACAGCCGTCTCGGCGGTGAGCGTGGTCTCCATGGTCTTCGGCAACCGGGGCGACGATAGCGGCACCGGTGTGTGTTTCACCCGCAGCCCCTTGACGGGCGAGAACGTCCTCGTGGGCGAGTACCTGACCAACGCCCAGGGTGAGGACGTGGTGGCTGGCATCAGGGCCGGGAAGCCTATCGAAGAGATGAAGAGCGACCCGAAGCTCAGTGGAGCCTACCGGCAGCTCTACGCCGCGCAGGAGGCCCTTGAGCGCCACTTCCGGGACCCTCAGGACGTGGAGTTCACTATCGAGAGCGGCCGGCTCTTTATCCTGCAGACCCGGGCTCTGGGCGGACGCACCGGCCGGGCCTCGCTCAAGATCGTCACTGACATGGTCGAGGAGGGCGTCCTCTCCCCCCAGGAGGCCGTGCTCAAGTACGGCGATCCCGAGGGCTTGAACGAGCTGCTCCAGCCGGCTTTCGACCCGGAAGAGGAGGAGAAGGCACGCCAGGACGGTCGGCGCATCGCCGCCGGCATCCCGGCCTCGGCGGGTGCCGCCACGGGCGAGGTCACCCTCCACCCCGAGCAGGCGGAGGTCCTCTCGCAGCGCGGCCACGACGTCATCCTCGTCCGGCACGAGACCTCGCCGGAGGACGTGAGTGGCCTGCACGCCTCCAACGGGGTCCTGACCGCCAGGGGCGGGGTAGTCTCGCACGCCGCCATCGTCGCGCGGGGAATGGGCAAGGCGGCGGTGGTCGGGGCCGAGAGCGTCGAGATCGACGAGCGCCAAGGGGTGCTTCACATCGGCGGGGAGGCGATAGCGTCCGGGGAGGTCATCTCCATCGACGGCACCACGGGCGAGGTCTTCCTCGGCGCCCTGCCGGTAGTGCCCTCGCCCATAAAGGCCAGGCTGGCGGGGGAGGAGGTGGACTCCGAGGGCGAGGAGCTGTACGAGAGGGTCCAGCGGCTACTCGGCTGGGCCCGCGCGCACAAAGCCGTCGAGATCCGGTGCAACACCGAGACAGAAGAGGACCTCGAGGTCGCCCTCTCTTTTGGTGCCGAGGGCGTCGGCCTGGCCCGCACCGAGCACTACATGCTCAGCCCGGAGGAGCGCCGCACCGCGTTCACGGCCCTCATCCTGGCCCAGAGCGAGGAGGAGCACGAGAAGGCCCTGAAATCGATCTACCCTGTCATGGAGCAGGCGGCGGGAGATATCTTCCGGCTGCTGGAGGGCAGACCGGCCACGATACGGCTCTTCGATCCCGTGCCGAACGAGTTCTTGCCCCACAGCGAGGTCGAGATGGCCCGTGTGGCGGGGTTCATGGAGCTCTCCTTCGAGGAGACCCGACACCGGTGCGAGGTCCGTGAGGAGACGAACCCCATGCTCGGCTTCCGGGGCGTGCGCCTGTACGTGCTGGCGCCGGAGATCGCCCGCTCCCAGACGAAGGCAATACTCATGGCTGCGGCCCGCTGCATGCAGGAAGACATCCAGGTCCGGCCGGAGATCCAGATCCCGATGGTCATAAACCGGACCGAGACCCTGCGCGTGGTCGAGACGATCCAAGAGGCGGCCCAAGAAGTTATGGAAGCCGAAGGGATCGAGGTCCCCTACAAGGTGGGGGCGATGATCGAGACGCCGGCCGCCGTGAGGACGGCCGACACCTTCTCCGGAGACCTGCAGTTTCTCTCCTACGGGGTCAACGACCTGACCCAGACCGTGCTCGCCATCAGCCGCGACGACACCGGCCACTTCATGGGGGCCTACGAAGAGCTCGGCATCGTGGGCGCGGACCCCTTCCGCTCACTCGACCCCATCGTAAAGACCTTTGTAGAGGAGGCGCTCGAGAGGGCGAGGAGGTCCAACCCCGACGTGTTCGTCTTCGCCTCGGGCGACCTCGGCGGCGACCCCCACTCCGTGAGGGCCTTCCACGACATGGGCCTCGACGGCGTCAGCGCAAGCCCCTGGTTGGTCCCGGTCTCCACCCTAGCGGCAGCCCAGGCGAACCTCGCTCAGCCCAGAGAGCCGTCGGGTAACCACTGACGCCACCGCCCGGCGCCAACGAGAAACGGCCACCGCCGAGAGCGGTGGCCGTTATGGCTGATAGCTGACCGCTACAAAACCTTCAAACGCCGGCGGACCCTGGTCTGGGCGATGCTGGCGGCGATCTCGTCGAAGACGCGCGCCTGATCCGTACCCTCCTCGAAGAGCGAGCGGCCCGGCTCTCCGCTTGCGTCGGGCTGGATCGGGATGCGTCCCAGAACCTTCTGCTCAAGCTCCACGGCCACGCGGTCGCCGCCGTCGCCGCCGAAGATCCTCATCTCCTTGCCGCAGTCCGGGCAGACGGCGTGGCTCATGTTCTCCACGACGCCCACGAGCTTGAGGTGGGCCTGCACCGCCATCTTTCCGGCCTTGACCGCCACCCGCGCGGCGTCGGCCTGCGGCGTCGTTACAACCAGGGCCTCGGCCTTGGGGATCATCTGCGCCACGGTGAGCGCCACGTCGCCGGTGCCGGGCGGCATGTCCACGATGATGAAGTCCGGCTCGTCCCAGTAGACGTCGCGCATCAGCTGCGTGAGGGCCTTGTTGACGATGGGAGCCCGCCAGATGACGGCCTGGCCCTCGTCCACGAAGTTGCCCATCGAGATGAACTTGAGCCCCTGCGGGGACTCGACCGGGAAGATGACGCCCCCGACCACGTTCGGCTTCTGGAGCGATCCGAGCATGACCGGCACCGAGGAGCCGTGCACGTCAGCGTCGAGGATCTCCACGGAGTGACCGGCCCGATCGAGCGCCGCCGCCAGGTTCACGGCGACCGTGCTCTTGCCGACGCCGCCCTTGCCGCTGACGACGGCGATCACGCGCGTCTTGGAGTCGTCCTTGAAGGCCGGGGCGAGCTCCGCGGGGCCGCCGTGCAGCGAGGTCATCAGGTTCTGTCGGTCCTCGTCGGTCATCACGCCGAAGTCAACCTCGAAGTCCCAGGTTTCCTGGGCCTCGGTGCATCGGATAACTTTGCCCATCTCCGCTCCTTTCCTCGCGCCGATCATAGCAGTACAGGTAGGACCTCTCAAGAAAAGCGGAGCCCGAGCGGCCGGGAATGAGGT
>DASTQK010000100.1:0-2705 GCA_035761765.1 Rubrobacteraceae bacterium | reverse complement strand
TATGTTGGGAAGCTCTTCCTGGAGGTTCTCGAGTGCCTTTCGGCCCAGCTTCGAGTCCGTGCGCTGCAGCACCGCCCAGCTACTCGAAGAGAACGACGGGCTCTCTGTAATAGCGGATGCGGTTCTCGTTCCAGAGCCTCTCGACGAATGCCCTGAGTTCGGCGTTGCGGACGGAGACCTCTCCGTTCATCATCTTCTCCAGCGGGTAACGGACGCCCAAGACCCGCTCCCGTACGCGGAAGCGGGTGATGCCGGCGGGCAACACCGCTCCGGAGCGCACGATCTCGACGAGCTCCCGGGGGGTGAATGGACGGTAGCGGATCAGGGCCTCCCCCCCGCCGAGCTTGACGGGACCCTCTGGGTCCATGCGCCGTACGACACCGCCGCCGGGGTAGAGCGCCTGCAAGGCCCACAGCGCCCGCACCTCCGCCGCCAACCCCTCCTCGCGCGACCAGAGTGAGACCCTCCTGCCCCCGGCTGTCTCCACCTCTGCGAGGGGCCTCTCACCGGGCTCGTCTGCGACCCTGACCTCCTCTATGCTTTCGAGCTGCCCGAGGCTGGCACCGTCGAGGAGGTGGGCCCAGCTCTGTGCTCTCTCCGGGGGCTCCACGAGCTGGGCGAGCGCAAGCCGGCAGCCCAGCTCCCGGAGGGCACGCACGCGGTGGGCGCCGTCCAGCACCAGGCAGCAATCTCCCTGAGAGGAGACGATCACCGGATTGCGTTGCTCCGCTTCCGTTTCGATGCGTGAGCGCAGTCGTACCAGGCGGTCGTTATCGTGGGCCTCGTGCAGGATCAGGTCTTCTACCCCCACGAGGCGGAGGTCTTCGAGCGAGGAGATCAAGCCTTCAGCGCCGGGTGGCCCTCTCGTCGTAGACGTCTCCGCCGCGGCGGCCCCACAGGAAGTCGAGCACGACGAACCCGCCGAAGAAGAAGAGCGCTATGAGGACGAAGAACCCTATGACGCTCAAAGCTAGGAGGAGTGTGTCCAAAGCATCCCGGCCTTTCCGCGAGAAGTCGGGACGGCCGGATTTGAACCGGCGACCACTCGGCCCCCAGCCGAGTGCGCTACCAGACTGCGCCACGTCCCGACGCGACTTCTGTGTTGCGACCCAATAATATCAGACCGGCCCCGTGCTATCATCGCCACCCGTGGCGCGCGCTGCATCCTACATAAGGACCGACCCGGAGGGCGAGCTACCCCGCGCGGAGGAGCAACGCGCCGCCATATCCGCGTACGCAACGGCTCGGGGCTACGAGCTGGTCGTCGCCTACGAGGACCTCGACGCCCCCGGCAACCTGCTCTACCATCGCCCCGGCCTCAAAGCGGCGATCAACAACATCAAGGAGCTCGAGGACTGGGAGGTCCTCATCGTCGCACACCCCCGCTGCGTCTCCGACACCGAGTCGGCGCTGCACGAGCTGGTCCACAAATTCTCCCTTTACGGAAACCGCCTCGAGTGTCCCGGTCGCACGTGGGACGCCTTTCTCTCCGCCATGAAAGCCTACCGGCGCGAGATGAGCCGGCGCTGATCACTCGAGCACTGGTCTCTGACCCGGCATGCGGACGGTATGTTAATCGGCTGTCGCGTCGGGTAGTATAGGCGGGTGAGTTTCATCCTGACCGCCATCGGCACCATCTTGCTCCTCGTATCGCTGGCTGCCATCTGCTTCGGGGTGTTTATGGCGATGGACGCGAAGAACCGCGATGCCGGTCGCTTCTTCGCCGTGTGGTGGGTGCCGGCGGCGGCGGCATCGAGCGGGGTGCTGATGCGCGACATCGTCACCTTCACCGTCGGGCTCCTGTGCTTTCTTGTGGCGGGCGCGGCCTTCGGCCTCCAGGGTACGGCGCGGCGAAAGCCGGTAGCCAGGCGCACGCGCGGCGTTGGCCGCGGCACCTCCGGGAAGACCTAAGGCGAGAACCGGGTCGCCTCCTAGAGCCCGGACGGGGTCTAGTATACTGGGCGCGGAGAGCCCATCAGTATGGGGGGCCGGTCAGGGAGTAAAGGAGCAAGATCTTTGGGACTCGTCCGCACGATACTCGCCCTGATCATCCTGCTAATACTCGTCCATGTGGGCCTCTACTACATGGACGTAAGGCCGGACGCTAACCAGGTGGTCGCCGCCATCTACAGCCTGGGGACCCTGCTGGAGTCGCCGGCGACGCTGCTGCTGAGCGCCGTCGCTTCGACCGGCCGGGTGCAGGTGGACCCAAGTGGCTTCTACGTCGTCGCGCTAACCGCGGCTGCGGGCTATTTTATCCTCTACCTGCTGCTCGGCGTCGGCCGGCGAAGCTGAAGTCAGCCCGCTCCGGCTTCACCTCAGCACGTCCTCTTCGAGGGCTCTCAGCCTGCCAGCAAGAATCAGAAAGCGAGGGCTTCAAAAAGGCCCGAAGCGTGCTGAGCAGCTGAGGTGCTATCATGCGTTTTCTTGTGAGCTGGAGGGGTACAAGCACGCGCCATGCACCGCGCGCCCGGACGGCATCCGTCATGGAGAACCGGGGGCGGACGCATCATGCCGTGCGCTCTACGGGAAACAGTACCTGGAGACCGGCCGGGCCCCTACCATACATGCCCGGCCTCGACGGGCTGCGCGCGCTCGCCGTCGTCGCGGTGCTCCTCTACCACGCCGGGCTGAGCTGGATCCCGGGTGGCTTCCTTGGCGTTGAGGTCTTCTTCGTCTTGAGCGGCTACCTCATCACAGCGCTC
>DASTQK010000099.1:0-21619 GCA_035761765.1 Rubrobacteraceae bacterium | reverse complement strand
CTTCGCCCAGCCCACCGAGGACGCGGTCGTCGTGGCCGAGGAGCTGGCCCGGCGGTTCGGCCTCCCCCTGTGGCGCTTCGGCAACTCGGGCACCGAGGCGACCATGGACGCCGTCCACCTGATGCGGGCGGCGACCGGTCGCGACCTGGTCGTCAAGGTCGAGGGCTGCTACCACGGACATCACGATTCGGTGATGGTCTCGGTTTCCAACAGCGAGGGTGAGATCGGGCCGGCCGACCGGCCATACAGCGCGCCGTCGGGGTCGGGTATACCCTATGCTATCACCGAGCTGACGATCATCGCCCCCTACAACGACCTCGGCGCGCTCGAGCGGCTCTTCGCCGAGCACCGCGAGCGGGTGGCGGGTGTGATCCTCGAGCCGATCATGATGAACGCGGGCATAATCCCGCCGGAGGACGGCTATCTCGAGGGTGTGCGCGAGATAGCGCACGAGCACGGTGCCCTACTCGCCTTCGACGAGGTCAAGTGCGGCTTCACCACAGCCTACGGAGGCGCAACCGAGCGCGTCGGCGTACGCCCCGACATCGTGTGTCTCGCCAAGGCGATGGGCGGTGGCGTACCCTGTGGGGCGATCGGGGGCACCGAGGAGGTCATGGGCTATATCGCCGACGGAACCTACGATCAGGTAGGAACCTTCAACGGTAACCCGCTGACGATGGCCGCCTCGCGTGCCGCGCTGACCGAGATCCTTACCCCCGAGGCGTACGAGCATCTCGACCGGCTCGCGGGGCAGATGGTCAACGGGGCACGTGAGGTGATCGAGGAGTACGACCTCGCCGCCTACCCGCTGTCATTCGGGGCGAAGGGCTCGATCACCTTCTCCGCGCGCAAGGTCCGCAACTACCGAGACTTCCTGAAGATCGACGACCGCTTCAGTCAAGCGCACTGGCTCTTCCAGCACAACGGCGGCGTATTCCTGCCACCGTGGGGGAAGGCGGAGCAGTGGACGCTCTCGGTGCAGCACTCCGAGGACGATGCCAGGCGCTTTGTAGACAACTTCAGGGCCTTCGCGCAGGCGTTACGCAGGTGAATGCAGAAGAAGGCCCTGCTGGGGGGCACGTACAGCTTGTGGATCTCACCAAGCGATTCGGCGGATTCGAGGCGGTTTGCGGCATAGATCTGGACATCCCGCCAGGAGAGTTCTTCTCGCTGCTAGGCCCGAGCGGGTGCGGCAAGACGACGACCTTGCGTATGATCGCCGGTTTCGAGCGCCCCAGCGGGGGACGCATCTTGTTGGATGGCCAGGATGTGTCGGACACCCCCCCGAATCGACGCAACGTCAACACCGTATTCCAGAGCTACGCCCTCTTCTCCCACCTGACGGTAGTCGAGAACGTCGCCTTCGGGTTGCGCTTCGCGAAGGTGCCTAGAGAGGAGGCCCGTAGCAGGGTCGGACAGGCGCTCTCCCTGGTGCAGATGCATGAGTTCCGCGACCGCAAACCGCACCAGCTCTCCGGCGGCCAGCAGCAACGGGTCGCACTCGCGCGGGCCCTGATCCTCAACCCTTCCGTTCTGCTGCTGGACGAGCCGCTCGGTGCGCTCGACGCCAAGCTCAGGAAAGCGCTCCAGATCGAGCTGAAGGCTTTGCAGGAGCAAGTAGGGATCACCTTCGTCTACGTTACGCACGATCAGGAAGAAGCCCTCTCCATGGCCGACCGCCTCGCGGTGATGAACGAGGGCCGGATCGAACAGGTCGGCTCACCCCGCGAGGTCTACGAGGAGCCGGCGTCCGCCTACGTCGCTGACTTCCTCGGCCTCTCGAACATGCTGGACGCGCAGGCTATCGGTACGGATTCCGACGGCAATTGTCGGGTCAGGGTCGGTGACTTCGAACTGCTCGCCTCCCGCGGTCACATCTCGGCCAGGGGTTCTGTCAAGGTGGTGGTGCGTCCCGAGCGGGTGCGCGTGGAGGCACCCGGGGAGACCGGCGAGAACCGATTGCCCGGGAAGATCGAACGCGTTGTCTACGCCGGCGCCGTCTCCCAACTCGTGGTCACCCTCGAACGCGGAGCTCCGATCCGGTGCATGCTGGCCAACGACGGGGTGGGGTCGTCCTTCGACCGGGGAGCGCCGGTGTCCGTGCATCTGCCGCGCGAGGCCCTGCGCGTGCTACGCACCGATACCGCCGCGCCTGACGAGGTAAACAGCGGGGAGCCTTCCATAGCGCCCGCCAAGGCGACGACAAGCTAACCGACCATCAGAGATCCAGCCTGGCGAAGTCTTCAACCGCGGAGCCTCGCGCGCCTTCCCTTTTTCGGTGACGGCGCATCGCCAGGATGGCGACTGCGATAGCCAGCATGGAGGCGAAGAGGAGTATGCTAGCCAGGGCGTTCAGCGCCGGGCTTGGGGCCGCCCGCGCGGCGCTATAGAGCTTGACCGGGATGGTGGCCGACGACTGGTCTCCCATCAAGAACGCGGTTATCACGAAATCATCTATGGAGATCGCGAAGGCGATCATGAGGCTGGCCCAGATGGCCGGGGTCAGCATCGGCAATAGCACCATCCTTATCGCTTGCCACTGCGACGCCCCGAGGTCCATGGCCGCCTCTTCGTACTCCCTTCCGACCGCGAACAGGCGGCCGCGTACGATTATGACGACGTAGGAGATCGTGAAGGTCACGTGCCCGAGTAGTTGGGCCTGGGTCCCGAGTTGCACGAAGCCGAAGAGGTAAACGAACGCCAGAAACAGCGCCACGCCCATCACGATCTCCGGCGTGACGAGCGGGAAGAGCATCAGGAAGTTGGCCGGACGTGAGCCCCACCCGCTCCAGCGTGCCAGTCCTATGGCGAGCGCGACCCCGAGTGGCGTGGCGATCAGCATGGTCAGCCCCGCGAGCTTGAGGCTTTGAACCAGCGCGTCGCGCAGCGATGGGTCGTGCAGGACGGAGAGGTCTGGATCCAGGTAGTACCAGCGGAGCGAGAAGCCCTGCCAGGTGCTGCGGGAGCGGCCAGCGTTGAACCCGAACAGTACGGCCACAGCCACGGGGACGAGCGACCAGAGCACGTAGGCCCAGGCAAAGAGCAAGAGGAAGCGTGGTTTGCCCCAGGGATTCGACCACCACGCCTGCAGGCGCGCGGGGAGTGTTTTGCCCCTGTTGGCGTTTGCCTGCGCGCTCACGACCGCGCTTCTCTTGTCGCCCGCGCCACGCTGTAGAGGTAGTAGGTCATGAGGACGCCAACGAACACCATCAGCACAATCGTCAGGGCGGCGCCCGTGTTGCCCCCCGCGCTGGCGTTTATGTTCTGCTCGATCAGCTTGGCGATCATGTTCGTCTTCGGGGATCCCGACAACAACGTCGCCGTGTAGTAGTCGCCGAACATCGGCAGCATTATGATTACGCACCCGGCGAGGATCCCCTGGGACGAGAGCGGCAGCGTTACGCGCAAGAACGCCTGCGCCGGGCTTGCCCCGAGGTCCCGCGCCGCTTCGATGACGCGCTGGTCGATCCTGTCGAGCGCGGCGAAGAGCGGCAGTATCAAGAACGGCACGTAGCCGTAGACGAGACCGAGCACGACGGTCTCGTGCTTGCCCACAAGCCACTCCCGCGGCGCGTCGAGGGCGCCGACGAACAAGAGCATCTGGTTCACGTATCCGTCCGTGGTGAGCAGGTTCACCCAGGCCAGCATCCGCATCAGGTAGTTGATCCAGAACGGGGCGATGATGAGCATCAAGAGGAGGACGCGGTAACGGCCGGCGTGGCGGGCGACGTAGTAGGCAACGGGGTAGCCGATCAGCAAGCTCAGGGCAGTGGCGCCCACGACGTAGACGAGCGTGCGCAAGAAGACCACCCCGAGCTGGCCGGTAAACAGCTCGCCGAGCACGTCCACGAACGCCGCAGGGTTCCAGAAGAGCGGGTTCCAGACGGGCAGCGTATCCCCGAAGATAGGGTCCGAGATCCCCATGGCCATCGCGAGGATCGCGTAGAGTGGCGTCACGAAGAGGACTATCAGCCAGAGGACGCCGGGCAGGGCAAAGGAGGGCCACAACCAGCGTCTCTCGCCGACCACGCCCCTCTCGTCGTCGACCTTGCTCACGACGGTCCTAGCCGCCCTGCTGCACCCTCGACCACGCGTCAAGCCATCGCTTGTCCTCTTCCGGCGTCAGCTGCTGCGGTGTCTGGCCCATGTCGAAGTCGCTCTGCACGATAATCGCTGTCTCGAGGTTCTTGACGATAGTCCCGTCCTCGACGAGCTTGTTCGGCTCTAACGCGTTTATGGGCGGTTGGTAGCCGTTCCAGCCGAAGTTCTTGATCGCTACCTTGTCGTCGAGCATGTAGTTGAGGAACATGTGGGCCAGGACAGGGTTCTCGGCGCCTTTGAGCACGGCGAAGTTGTCGTTGGACACGTAGCCTCCCGCCCCGCCCTGAGCCTTCGGGGGCCACACGTAGCGCAGCACCGAAGGGTCGTCATCCTTTGGCATGTAGTAGGGCGCGTAGACCATGTCGCCCGACCAGGCATGGTGGATGCCGAAAACGCCTTCTGGCAGCTTGGCATAGGCGCCATCGATGGTATAGCGGATGTCTACCAGGTCTGTCAGCTCGCTAAGGTTATTCTCGGCGGCCTTCAAATCGTCAGGGTTGGCGCCGTTGATCTCGGTGATGCCGCTCTTGTACATCCCGACGCCGATCGTCTCCCTGTAGTCGTCGTACAGGCCAGCTATCCCCTTGTACTCGGGATTCCAGAACGCCTCCCAGGGGTTGTCCATGGCTGCGACGTCGGCGGAGACCTTGTCTGTCCGCCAGCCTATCCCAGTCAGGTAGACGGTGTAGGGGACCGTATAGCGCGACCCTTTGTCGTAGTAGGGATCTGCGAGCATCGGCCAGACGTTCTTCTTCAAGTTGGGCAGGTAGTCGTGGTTCAGGGGCTGGAGCAGCTTCCCCGCCACGAACTTCGGTACGACCTCGGCCGTGGGGACGAAGACGTCGAAGCCGACCTTGCCAGTTCTCAGTTTCTGGGTGGCCTCCTCCAAATTGTAGAAGGTCGTAAGCTCGACCTCGACGCCGAACTCCTCCTCGAAGTCCTTGAGCACGCGCGTGTAGATGTAGTCCGCCCAGTTGTACAGGCGCAACGGCCCCTTCTCGGGCTCCAGACCGGATTCGATCTTCGGATTGTCGTCGAACAGGGGCTGCTCGACCGGGTCTTCCCTGGTGCCGATGACCACGCGCGAACCCGGCGAGGAGCCACCCCCCGAACCGCAGCCAGCGAGCAGGCCGCCCGCCGCTGCCGCCCCCGCAATCAGCCTCAGCGCCTCGCGACGCGACATGGGACGCCGCCAGGGCGATCTCTCCCTGGGGTGGAACACCATCTCTATTTACCTCCTTTCGGGGCGCCCGCTCGGACACCCCGCCCTTACCCCTCGGCCGCGAACTCCTTCAGCCCGGAGCCCTCTTCCCCCCTACGGTCCGGCGCGTCAGGGTCGAAGCCCAACTGCTGAGCCGCTGCGTCCAGACACATCCTGTTGATCAGCTCGCTGCTGACGGCGGAATCGTGCAGCAAGCCCTGGAGGGAGAGCCCGTCCATGAGCGCGGCGAGGTACGTCGCAAAGCGCTCCGGGTCGCACGGTGCGAACTCGCCGGACCGCTGCCCCTCTCTGACCACCTCCGCGATGGTGGTGCGCCATCGCTGGTCTAGCGCCTCGCGCTTGCGGGCCGCCTCGTCGTTGCGCAACGCCCGCGACCATAACTCGACCCACAGCGCCCAATACGCGTCGATATCACTCCGCTCGACAGCCGGACACGCGAGCTCTATCAGCCGCATTAGCTTCTCGGTCGCACCCTCGATGCCAGTCAACTCGCGAAAGGCCTCGATGTAAAAGAGGTCCTCGGCGTAGGCCAGCGCCTCGGTCAGGACCTTCTCTTTCGAGCCGAAGTAGTACACCACCAGCGCCGGACTTAGGCCAGCCCGCTCCGCGATGTCGGCGATGCGCGTGTCGCACAGACCCCGCTCCCCAATGACCTCCGCCGCCGCCTCCAGCATCTGCGTGCGGCGCTTCTGCGTTAGCTTGGGCCTCGCCCCCATGCTCCTCCTGCCATAGCTTCCAGAACGTGTGAATGGCTATTTAATGCACCACGATAGCATAACCTCTCGCCACGTTCTACACTAACAGTTTGTTCCTGTATAACTGAACGTCTTGCCGCCGCTACCACATGATGCTAAATTGAACGATGATTTAGTTTTGGTCGCGGGCTCCGAAGGGAGAGCGCAATGGAAGGCGGCTACGACGCCATAGTCATCGGCGGGGGGCACAACGGGCTGGCTGCGGGGGCGTATCTCGCGCGCGACGGGCTGCGCACCGTGGTACTCGAGGCCCGCAACAAGGTCGGAGGTGCGGCCAGTACCGACGCGCCCTGGCCGGAGGCGCCGGGCTTCGAGGTCACCACCTACTCGTACGTCATGAGCCTCATGCCCCGCCGCATCATCGACGAGCTGCATCTGGAGCGGCACGGTTACAAGATCTACCCGATGGGGCCGTCCTACTACGCGTTCCCGGACGGGCGCTCGCTGGTCATCAGCGGGGTAGACGCGCGCCGCGACTACGAGTCGATGGCGCGCTTCTCGCGCAAGGACGCGGAGGCTTACGCGGGGTGGCGGCGGTGGCTGGGCGAGCTGGCGGAGGTCATGGAGCCGCTGCTACTCACGACGCCCCCGAGGATCGGGTCCCGCCGGCCCGGAGACCTCCTGGAGCAGCTAAAGCTGGCGTGGCGGATGCGGGGCTTGGACGTCTCGCGTGTCGGCGAGCTCACACGGCTTATGACGATGAGTGCCTGGGATCTGCTAGACGGCTGGTTCGAGTCGCCACAGATCAAGGGCGCGATGGCGGTCGACGGCATCATCGGTACCTGGGCGGGGCCGGCGTCGCCTGGCACGGCCTACGTCCTGATGCACCACGAGATCGGGGACGCCGGGCTTGGGCTCAGTTCCTGGGGCTACCCGCGGGGAGGCATGGGGGCGGTCTCTGACGCCTTGAGGAGCTCGGCAGAGGAGTTCGGCGCCGAGATCCGCACGGGCACGCCGGTCGCGCGCATTGTGCAGCGGGACGGGCGCGTCAGGGGCGTCGTGCTCGAGGGGGGCGAGGAGCTGGAGACCGATCTCGTGGTGGCTACCACGCACCCGCGCACGACTTTCCTCGAGCAGCTCGGACGGGAAGAGCTCCCGGACGATTTTGTCAGCGGCATCGAGCGTTGGAAGTCGCGCAGCGGCGTCGTCAAGATCAACCTCGCGCTCGCCGAGCTCCCTGACTTCGCCGCCGATCCCGGGTCGGGGGAACACCTCGGCGGGGCCATAGAGCTCGCCCACTCCATCGACTACATCGAGGAGGCGTTCCAGGACGCCCGCCGCGGGGAGGCGGCGCGCCGGCCGTTCTCCGACGGCGTCATACCGACGGTGTTCGACCACACGCTATGCCCGGAGGGCTACCACATCATGTCGCTTTTCAGCCAGTGGGTGCCGCACCGGTGGTCGGAGGAGCCCCACCGCGAGGAGCTCGAGGCCTACGCAGACCGCGTGATCGATGGCTACGACGAGCTCGCGCCGAACTTCAAGGGTGCGATCCTGCACCGCCAGGTGTTGGGGCCGTATGACATGGAGCAGGAACTGGGGCTTGTAGGGGGCAACATCTTCCACGGGGAGCTCTCGGCCGATCAGCTCTTCCACATGCGCCCGGTACCCGGTTACGCCGACTATCGCACCCCGATCCACGGTCTCTACCAGGCCTCCTCGGCCACCCACGCCGGCGGCGGGGTATGCGCCATCCCAGCCTACAACTGCGTGCGCGAGATCCGGCGCGACCGGCGCAGGGAGAGTCTGAAGGAGCGCCTGACCTTGCGCTCTCGCAGCTAGGGAGGCGGAGGTGGCGGCCGACGGTGTGCTGCGCGCCATGCTGGAGGCGCGCTCCGTCGCGTTGGTGGGGGCGAGCCCCAAGCCGGGTACGCCCGGCAATCAGATGGTCCGGCAGTTGAGAGTCGGAGGTTTCGCCGGCGAGGCGGTGGCCGTTAACCCCAAGTACGAGGAGGTCGAGGGCATCGCCTGCTATCCGGCGCTGGAAGAGGTGCCGTTCCTCCCTGACCTCGTGTTGCTTGGAGTGGGCAACCGGATGCTGGAGGAGCAGATGGTCGCGGCGGCCGAGCGTGGCGCTCGGGGGGTCGTCGTCTTCGCGAGTGGGCATGAGGACCCGCCGCGGGAACCCCCGCTCACCGAGCGCCTGAGGCGGATCGCCCGCGAGGCGGGCATGGCCGTCTGCGGCGGCAACTGCATGGGCTTCGCAGACATCGAGCGCGGGCTGCGCGCCCTGGCCTTCGAAGAGCGGGCGGATCTCGAGCCCGGGGGGGTAGCCCTGATATCGCACTCCGGTTCCGCCTTCACGGCGCTGCTGCACACGGAGAGGGGGGTGCGCTTCAACCTCGCTGTCTCCGCTGGTCAGGAACTCACGACCACGATGGCGGATTATGTGCACTACGCGCTGGAGCGTGAGACGACACGGATAGTAGCGCTGTACCTGGAAACCGTGCGCGACCCCGAGAACTTTAGACGGGCCCTCGAGACCGCCGCGGAGCGCGACGTGCCCGTGGTCGCGCTGAAGGTGGGTCGCACGGAGACCTCCGGATCTCTCGTCACGGCCCACTCGGGCGCGCTCGCCGGTGACGACGCCGCCTACGAGGCGCTGTTCGACGCGTACGGGGTGGCGCGCGTCGGGACGCTGAACGAGATGGCGGATCTGCTGGAGCTCCTGGGGGCGGGGAGGCGAGCGGCGCCGGGGGGGCTCGCCGCGATCCTCGACTCCGGCGGCGAGCGGTCGCACCTGGTCGACGTCGCGTCCGACCTCGGCGTTCCCCTCGCCCGGCCGTCGGAGGAGACGCTGCGCCGCGTCGCCGCGCGGTTGGAGCCGGGTCTGCCCGCCGTCAACCCCCTGGATGCCTGGGGGACCGGCAACGACGCCTACCAGCTCTTTCTCGACTGCTCCCGGCATCTCGTCCACGATCCCGACACCGGAGCGTTCGCGTATGTGGTGGATCTCCACAGCGAGGAAGCCCATCGAAACCATGCCTGGACCGCCGAGCAGGTCTGGGCCTCGACCGAGAAACCTTTCGCCGTGGTATGCGGCCTCGCGAGCGCAATCCAGTCTAGCGCCGCTGCCCGCCTGCGGTCGGCCGGGGTGCCGGTGCTCGAAGACGTGGCCTCAGGACTGCGCGCCTTCGGCCACCTCTTCGAGCGGCGCGACGTACGCGCCCTTCCTTCCCTCAACCCCCCGGACCCGCCGCCGGAGAAGGTCCGGCGGCGCTGGCGCGAAGCGCTGGCCGCGGGGGGACGCCTCCCGGAGGCAGACGCGCTGCGGATGCTGGCGGACTACGGCATCCCTGCGGCCAGGGCGTCTGCTGCGGCAGACCTCGACGGGGTACTCGGCGCGGCAGAACGCACCGGCTACCCGGTCGCACTCAAGACCGCGAGTGCCCCGCACAAGACGGAGGTGGGAGGGGTGGTGCTCGGTCTCGGGGACGAGGACGCGCTGAGCGAGGCCTACAAAGCGATGGCCGGCCGCCTCGGCCCGGCCGCGACGGTGCAGGAGATGTCCGAACCCGGCCTGGAGATGGCGCTCGGGGTCGTCGTCGATCCGCAGTTCGGGCCTCTCGTGATGGTCTCCGCGGGTGGGATCCTGATCGAGACCCTGCGCGACCGCATACTCGCCCTGCCCCCCCTGGACGAGACGCGCGCGCGCATCCTGATCGACCGCCTCCAGACCCGGCCGTTGCTGGACGGCGTCAGGGGCAGTCCGGCGGCGAACGTGGGCGCGCTCGCCCGGTCCATGGCGTGCCTGTCGCTGCTGGCTCTGGATCTTGGGGACCTTATCGTCGCCCTCGACGTCAACCCGATTATCGTTGGCCCACACGGGTGCGTGGCGGTCGACGCTCTGGTCGAGGCTGTTCGTAGAGAAGTTCCCTAGGAGATCCTGCTCGCCGGGGCGTGCGCCTACTGGACCGTTTCGGAGGTCCGCACCGGTGCCTGCTCTACCCGGCCCTCGAGGTACCCTCGGGCGACCATGGCGACGAACTTGCCAACCGTCGACTCCTCTGGCGAGAGCGGGCCCTGGCGGTAGCCGCGCGAGGAGACACCACGCTGAACGGCCTCGCACGCACGCCAGTCCTGCCCGTTGGTGATGTGCCAGAACTCCGTGGCGTACGAGGGATCGAAGCCTTCCGTCCCTGTGGCCTCGCGACTGAAGAGCCACTCGCATTCGACGTGAGTATGATCCGGGGCTACCGGCGTTAGACGGTGGGTCATGACGTAGTCGGGGTGGGGGCTTATGAGGAGGTTCGGGAAGATCTGGTAGTAGTAGACCTCCCGCTCCTGGCCCGCCGCCAGTTGCGGGAGGTTGGGAGCGAAGCTTTCGCCCGTGAGAGACATGGTCTCGGCGTGATCCTCGAGCTCCATGGAGCCGCCCACCCAGGCGCCCCGAGCCTCGTGATCCTCCCCGCTCTTGGGCGGGCTGACCTTGCAGAGCTCGGGATGGATGGAGGGACAGTGGTAGCACTCGTGGTAGTTCTCGACGAGGATCTTCCAGTTGGCCGCAACCTCGTAGTCCTGCCTGGTGGCACTCACCAGCTCCCGGGCACCGTGGTTCCCGATCATGTCCCCTAAATTCCCCACATGCTCCTCGAACGGCACAGCCTCTCCGCTGGCGTTGGCGAAGACCCAACCTTGCCACTCGGCGATGCGTACCGGTACGAGGGGGTAGTCGGCCTTGTCGAAACCGCCTGACTTGCCGAAGCCAGGCATCCCCCTGAGCTCACCGTCGAGCCCATACGCCCAGGCGTGGTAAGGGCAGCGGACGAACCTTCCGCTAGCGGTTTCGCCTACCGCCATGAGCTCGTGCCCTCGGTGGCGGCAGACGTTGTAGAAGGCTCGCAGTCTCCCGCTCTCGTCCCGCACGAGCAGGATGCGCTCGTGCCCGAGGCGGACCGCGCGCCTGTCCCCGGCGTTCCGTAGATCTTCAGAGCGGCCCACGCAGACCCAGCTCCCGTCGAAAAAATGATCCATCTCCCACCGGAACACCGAAGCATCCGCGTACGCCTCCGCCGGCAGGCTCATCTGCCCCTCAGAGGTCAGAGACCGGGCCAGCAATTCACGGTTGACAGGCGTCATGAGCATTATCCTTTCGAGCCGATCCCCACGCTCCTCGTACCAACCCTCCGCCACGATCCGGGGTGCCAGCCAACACACCGCTTGCCCCAGATTCCTCCAATTAGTATAATCTTCTTTAAACGACGATTCAAGAAAGCGCTATGGTTGGATGTTTCTCTGCGGGACATCGGGGACTGGGGACTTCGCGGTATCTGGGGGAGACGCGCGCGTTGTACCGGCTTCAGGCGAAGACGGCCTCTCCCGCCTGGTGTTGACGCCTTGTAGAGGACCGTGTTGGCTATGGACCTGGCGGTTCGCCATACTAAATTGCGGTTCAAGCGAGAGCTGCGCCGGCCCCCGAGCGCGGCGGAGGCGGCCTGACATCCGCGCCGCCGGGGACCATCGTCGAGGACGACACGGGCGAGGGCCCGGGGTAAGGAGAGTGAGATGCCGGTCTACGACGTCGTGATAGTAGGTGGGGGCAACCTGGGGCTGTGGACGGCTTACCGGCTGGCGCGGCGGGGGTTCGGGCGCGTCGCGGTGCTCGAGCGAGGGTGGGCCGGGGGCGGAGCCACCGGCCGGTCTGCGGGGGTGGTCCGCCAGCAAGGCGGTTCGGAGACGGCGACCAGGCTCGGCAAACTCGGGCGGCGGCTTTACCTGGAGCTCGGCGAGGAGCTCGGCCTCGACTCCGGGTTTATCGAGACCGGCTACTACATACTCGCCGAGACGGAAGAAGAGAGGGAGGCCTTTCTGCGGCTGGTCGAGGTGCGGCGGGAGGCTGGCGTCGAGAACGAGTGGGTCGAGCCGAAGGAAGGCAAGAGGCGATTCCCTGGCCTGAGTTGGGACCGTTTCGTGGGGGCGACCTACACCTCCGACGACGGCTACGTTCACCCCCCGATAGCGGCCCGCAACGCGACCTTCGCCGTGAGGCTCTCCGAGGAGGTGGACCTCTTCGAGATGTGCGAGGTGCTCGGCATCGAGCGAAGCGGCGACCGGTACTCCGTGCGGTCCGTCTGCGGCGTCTTCGAAGCGGAGCGGGTCGTAGACGCCGGCGGGCCGCGGGGTGCTGCCGAGGTGGGGGCTTTGGCAGGGGTCGAGGTGCCGGTGATGGCGGTTCGGCACCAGGTGGTCAGTTTCCCGGGCTTTCCCGAGGGAGAGGAGCACCCGTTCCCGCTGGTGTTCAACGTGGGCAAAGGCTACTACTGGCGGCCGGAGGAGCAGGGAGTACTGTTGGGCATGAGCAATCCTCTCGATAAGGCCGACGAATCCGGACGCTACCAGATCAGCTTCGACTGGGACTACTACGAGGAGATGCGCCCGGATTGGGAAGAGGCGTTCCCGGCGCTTGCGGGGTTGCCGGTGTCGAAGGCTTGGGCGGCATCCATAGACTACACGCCGGACCACTTGCCGATCATCGACGAACCCATGGAAGGCTTCTACGTGCTGGCGGCCGGGGGGCACGGGATGATGTGGGGCCCGGCTCTGGGGGAGAAGCTGGCGCAGTTGATAGTCGAGGGGAAGGTCGAGGGTCTGCCGAAGGACGAGATAGAGCTCGGCCGCTTCGGGAGGGAGCTCGACCCGAACAGGCCGCAAGACACGATCGCCCTGCCCTTCCCGAAGAAGTGAGGAGACCCGTGGAAGGGCAGATCGCAAGGAGTTAGAGCTTTGACGACAGCGCAGGAACATCCGATGATGCCCGAGATACCTGAAGAGGTGCGGGCTATAAAGGCCCGCATCGCCGCGTTCGTGAGGGAAGAGCTTCACCCGTTCGAGGCGGAGATCGCGGAGCGCGGACGGATCGACGAGGGCAAGCTCGGCGCGTTGAGGGCGAAGGCCCGCAAGGCGGGTTTCAGCAACCTCAACATGCCCAGAGATTACGGTGGCATGGACCTGTCCGTGGTGTCTCAAGTTGCGCTAGAAGAGGAGGCGGGGAAGGTTACCAACGGGCTCGGGTACATGGTCGCCGACCGGGGTCCAAGGGAACTGCTCGACCTCGCGAGCCCCGAGCAGATAGAGCGTTACGTTTTGCCCGTGGTCAGGGGCGAGACGCGCGAGGCGTGGGCGATCACCGAGCCCGGGGCTGGCTCCGACATAAAGGACATCGCGACCACCGCCGCAAAGGACGGCGACGGGTGGGTGCTTGACGGCGAAAAGTGGTTCGTCACCGGTGGGGAGCGTGCAGGCTTCTTCATCGTGCTGGCGTGGGACGGTGAGGAACAGGCGTCGTTCTTCGTCGACAGGGACGCACCGGGGTTGGAGATCGTGCGCACGCCGGCGTTTATGCACGACCCGTACGCCTCCAAGCACGTCGAGCTTCGGATGACGGGCTGCCGGGTGCCGGGCAGCGCGCGCCTCGGGAGCGGCGGAGACAAGGGAACGAAGCGCTGGTTTTCGTTGGAGCGGATCATGATCGCCGCGCGTTGCTGCGGGGCCGCCGAGCGGCTCCTGGACCTGGCGCGGTCGTGGTCGCTGGAGCGCGAGGCTTCCGGCAGGAAGATATCCGAGTACCAGGCCATCCAGTTCATGCTGGCCGACTCCGTGACCGAGCTGAATGCCGCGCGGCTCATGACGCACCACGTGGCCCAGGCGTGGGAGCGGGACGACCCTAGCATCTTGCACGGGAAGACGGCGATGGCGAAGCTCTTCGCCTCGGAGATGGCCGGCCGCGTGGCGGACAGGGCGGTCCAGATCTTCGGGGGGCGTGGCTACATGGTCGAGAACCCG
The DNA here is from genome assembly GCA_035761765.1 of Rubrobacteraceae bacterium. Lineage (GTDB taxonomy): Bacteria > Actinomycetota > Rubrobacteria > Rubrobacterales > Rubrobacteraceae > JALYGY01. The sequence continues at coordinate 7,759 of DASTQK010000099.1, read as the reverse complement.
GCCGAGCGGTACTACCGGGAACTCCGCGTGGACCGCATCTGGGAGGGCACGAGCGAGATCCAGCGCCTAATTATCGCCCGTGGGCTGCTCAAGCGGGGCGCCCAAGCGTACATGATGGACGGCCGACGCCATCCCGGATGAGAGGAGAGGGTATGGATCTTGAGTTTGGGCGCATGAAGGACCTCGTCGGGGGCGAGTTTGTGGAGTCCGTGCGGGGCGAGTGGGAGCGCATTATCGACCCCGCCACCGGCGAGGTCATAGCCGAGGTCCCCAGATGCTCCGAGGAGGACGTGGACAGGGCCGTCGAGGCGGCCAGCAGAGCGTTCGAGTGGTGGTTCGAGACGACCCCAGCGGAGAGGTCAGAGATGCTGCACGGGCTCGCTGGAGCTCTGGAAGAGCACGCCGAGGAGCTCGCGCGGCTCGAGTCCAGGGACGTGGGAAAGCCGATCGCCTTGGCCCGCGGGGAGCTGCCGTACGTGGTGGACAATCTGCGCTTCTTCGCGGGTGCCTGCCGCGTCATGGAGGGCAAGGCTGCCGGTGAGTACCTGCGAGAGTACACGTCGATGATCCGTCGCGAGCCGGTGGGCGTTGTCGGCCAGATCGCCCCCTGGAACTACCCCCTGATGATGGCGGTCTGGAAGCTAGGCCCCGCCCTGGCGGCTGGCAATACCGTCGTCCTCAAACCCTCCGAGCAGACGCCACTGACGACTTTGAGGATGGCCGAGCTGGCTGCCGACATCTTTCCGGGTGGCGTCCTCAACGTGATCACCGGCGACGGAGAGCCGGTCGGCGCTGGTATCGTGCGGCATCCCGAGGTGGACATGGTCTCCCTGACAGGCGACGTCGCCACCGGCAAGGAGGTCGCGAAAGCGGCGGCAAAGACCCTCAAGCGCGTTCACCTGGAGCTCGGCGGCAAGGCGCCGGTGGTCGTCTTCGACGACGCGGACATCGAAGCTGTGGTCGAGAATCTGCGGTACACCGGCTACACCAACACCGGGCAGGACTGCACCGCGGCCTCCCGCGTCATCGCGGGGCCTAGAGTGTACGAAGGGCTCACCTCCGAGTTGGCAAGCGCGGTATCAACGATAAAGACCGCCGATCCGGCGGAGGGCGATGAGGTCGAGATGGGCCCGGTCGTATCCGCGGCCCAGCAGGAACGCGTACTGGGCTTCCTGGAGCGGGCGAAGTCGGGCGGCGATATAGAGGTGCTTATCGGTGGAAACGGGGCAAACGGCGGGCGTGGTTTCTTCATCGAACCGACGGTCATCGCCGGCCCGAAGCAGGGGAGCGAGATCGTCCAGAAGGAGGTCTTCGGACCCGTCGTGACCGTCCAGCGCTTCGAGGACGATGAGGAGGCCTTCCGCTGGGCCAACGACGTCCACTACGGGCTCGCCGCCTCGGTGTGGACGAGAGACGTGGGTCGGGCCTTGAGGGCGGCACGGGCACTGCGATTCGGGACGGTTTGGATCAACGACCACATCGCCGGGGTCTCCGAGATGCCACATGGGGGTTTCAAGCAGTCTGGCTACGGCAAGGACCTATCCATGTACGCCATCGAGGACTACACCGTAGTCAAGCACGTGATGGCCAAACTCGGCTAGCGAGTTCGTCCCGGTGCATGGCCGTCCGCCTCACGGAGCCGCTCGTGGATGTTTCCGGCAAAAGGCATTTCGCCCATCTCCCGCAACCTCCGCCAGCGGTTACTCCTCCGAGATGCCCTTCACCTTCTCGACGTACTCCTTTGGCTTGGCCTTGCGTTCGAGGCCCCCGGCGGACATGTAGCGGACTTTACCGAAGACGGGACGCTCCGCAAAGCCTCGGTCGTGCTGGCCGTAGACCCAGGCGATGTTGGCGTACGTGCTGGCGTCACGGCCGTCGAGGAAGTACTTGTCCATCAGGTACAGCGTAGTCTCGTGGGCCTCTCCGGGCGAGGGGCTCCACTCCAGGATCTTCTTTCCCCAGTACATGCGCATGTGGTTGTGGACGTAGCCGGTGCGGATCGCCTCCACCATTGCCGCGTTCCAGTAAGGATCGTGCGTGCGTGCGCCCTCCAGCTCCTCGCGCGTGTACAGGTGCTCGCGCTCGTCTACCTGGTGCTCCTTCAGGGTCTGTCTCGCCCAGTCCGGGATGCAGGAGAAGGAGTCGTAGTCCGAGGTGTAGAAGCAGAAGTTGATCGTCAGCTCCCGGCGTACGATCAGCTCCTCCAGGTAGGTTTCGACGTCCTCCCGAAGGGCGTTCGCCTCGCGAATCCTCAGGGCCACGTACACGGGCGAGATGTGCCCGAAGTGTAGGTACTTGCTCATGTGAGAGACGTGGTCCGTCTGGGGCTGGTTGCGGTGCCGCGCATACCCGTCCAGCCCCTTCTCGATAAACACCTCGAGCCTCTCCTTCGCCGCCGTGAGCCCGCCCGTGTAGAGGTGGCGCAGTGGCTCGACGCTCTTGTCTATGTTCATGCCCTCGAGTACCGCTACTATGTCCGAAAGGTCGATACCGCCCTCTACCCTCAGGCCGAGCGAAGCCTTCTCGACCTCCGTCGGCAGAAGCTCCACCAGGTACTCGTCCAGGTGGCGCCGTATCTTGGGCCGCAAGGTCCGCGCGGCCGTCTCGCGCCTGTCGGAGGCCAGCTCGACCGGCACCACGACGTTCGACTCCACGCGCACCACGCGACGGCCCGCCTCTTCGGCCACCCTCTGGCGCCACGAGAGTTCCGGCCGGAGGTAGGCACCGTCGGAGACGATCATCGAGGCGTTCTGGCCGAGACGGAGCGCGACCTCGCTCGGCGCGCCCTTCTGGACCACGAACTTGATCCCACGCCGCGTGAGCGACTCCCGCGCGTCCCTCAAACCTTCGAGCATAAAGGCGTAGTGCCTGGCGTTGGCGCTCGGGTAGTCGTCCGTGAGACCGAAAACCACGAGGAGCGGCCGACCCAACTCGTTCGCCTTCTGCACCGCATACTCTAGGGCATGGTTGTGCTCGGCGCGCTGGGTCTGTTGCATCCAGTAGAGGACGTAATCTCCGTTCCTCACACCCTCGTCGTTCAGGTGCCGCACGCGCTCGTGTTGGATCTCCCTCGTCGCCACTCAGCCCTCCAGCGGATCAGTGCAGGTTGTCTCCAGAATACCGTCCTTGTGTAAAATGTTATGGGTGACAAATTACGGGACCATAGCCGCTTGGGGTTGAGTAGACGGTCGGTCTATCCCGTCGTAGATGCAGTCGAACGGCGGGCGCGGTTCACGCCAGACCGGCACGACCCGGGGGTTGATGGCAGAGGGTCGCTAAGACTCGGCTCGCGCACATGCGCGAGATCCAGAAGAGGGTTTCTCGAGGGTCCGACCTGTGCACTTTCCTGGCTGTTTGAGGCCCCGCCGGGCTCACCTCTACTACCTGTTACCCTTTAGACCGATCATAGAGGCTGGGATGAGATAGAGAGGCAGCGTAAGGAGGTGCGTGGGAAGCTTGATAGGCTCGAGGGGCGCAGCGAAAGCACGCCTGGATTGAGGAGCTACCTGTCGGCGCTGCGTTCGGTATTCACTAGTGTCGGACGTCACCTGCGCCGCGGAGCCCCGGCCTACGCAGTGCTGCTTATCTCGCTGCTACTGACAGCTGTCGCGTGGTACTACGCGCGCCAGAGCGTTGAGCAGCAGTCCGAAGTACGCTTCGACGAGACGGTCAGGGCAACGCAAGCAGCTATAGACCGTCGCATTTTCACCTACCTTGATTCTATGTACGGCGCTGGCGGGCTCTTCTACGCCAGCGAGACGGTAGATCCTCAGGAGTGGAACGAATACGTGAAAGGTATAGAGCCCGCCAGCCGCTTCGAAGGTCTCCAGGTCCTGAGCTACGCCGAGTACGTGACGGCTCAAGAGAGGAAAGCTTTCGAGCAGCGCGCGAAAGAGGAAGGCCTGCCGGAGATACGGCCTGATCTGCATCCCGGTGGGGAACGTCCTGCGTACTTCCCCATAATCTACGTCGGCCCCATCGACGAGGCCAATGCCAGTATGCTCGGCTACGACTATTACGCCGAGGCCAAGCACCGCGAGGCCATGGATCGGGCACGCGACACGGGCTCACCACAGACCACAGAGATGGTCTACGTGATGACCGACCCATCCGCCCCCTCGAGTGCGGATCTCGCGCTCCAGCCCGGCTTCCACGTATACCTTCCAGTCTACCGAAAAGGAGAGCCCCAGGGCACCGTCGATGAACGACGGCGCGCCCTGGAAGGCTTCGTCGTCGGCGCCTTCAGGACCGACGAGCTCTTTGCTGACGTTTTCGGGGGCACCTTCGATCCTTCTATAGACTTCGAGGTCTACGATGGCGCCCACCCGGCGCTGAGCCCGCTTCTCTACGACAACGATGGCGTGCGACGAGCTGGGCGCAAGGTGCCCGATTCCCTTTTCACCGAAGAGAGCCAGATCGACTTTGCGGGGCGCCAGTTGAGTTTGTACTTCGCCACGCTAGCGGCGTTCGAGGAGGAGGCCCAGAGCCGTCTGCCGACCTTCGTGCTCGCGGGCGGTGTCGCTATAAGTATTGTGCTCTTCGGTATTACCTGGGTGCTCTTGCGTATAGCGGTCGAGAACGCTCGCCTCCTCGTCGAGGTGCGTGGCAAGGCGGCCCTCGAAGAGCGCCAACGCCTCGCAAGAGAGCTCCACGACTCGGTCTCCCAGGCCCTCTACGGCATTGCCCTGGGCGCCAAGACCGCGCGAAAACTGCTGGACCAGAACCCGGATCGTGCGGCCGATCCCCTCGAATACGTCAGCTCCCTGGCCGATGCTGGCCTCGCCGAGATGCGGGCCTTGATCTTCGAGCTGCGTCCCGAATCCCTGCAGTCCGAAGGGCTCGTGGCAGCGCTCGACAAGCAAGCCGCGGCGTTGAGAGCCCGCCACGGGATCAATGTCGAGACCGATCTCTGCAATGAACCCGATATCCCGTTGGAAGGCAAGGAGGCACTCTACCGCATCGCCCAGGAGGCGCTGCACAACACTACAAAGCATGCCCGGGCAAGCAGAATACAGATAAGGATGCAGTGCTCTCCGAAGCACGTTAATCTCGAGATCTGCGACGATGGCATAGGCTTCGACCCCAGAGGCAACTTCCCCGGTCACTTGGGCCTACGCTCGATGCGTGAGAGGATCGAACGCCTGGGCGGAACACTTGCGGTGGAGAGTGCGCCGGGGAAGGGAACCGATATCCGTGCCTGGATGCCTATCTAGGCATCAGCGCCGGAGGGTTCTGAAGCTTGCAAAATCCCTGCAAATGCACCAATTCTTTGCCCTGATCCTTTCCCCAGCATTTCAGGAGATTTCCTCGGGTTGGTGCAGGGTCCCATGGTCCCTCCTTCGTTAGGAAGAACCTCCGATCAAGATACCGGCTATCGTGGCGCTCATCAGGTTGGCGAGCGTGCCGGCGAGGACCGCCTGGATGCCGAACTGGGCGATCTGAGACCGCCGGCTGGGCGCGATCCCGCCGAGGCCCCCGAGCAGTATAGCTAGCGAGCCGAAATTGGCGAACCCCGTGAGAGCAAAGGTTATGATGGCCGCCGTCTTCTCCGAGAAGTCTCCCTCCTGCGGCCCGAAGTTCGAGAAGGCGACGAACTCGTTCAGGATGAGCTTCTGCCCGAGAAAGCTCCCCGCGTCTATGGCTTCGTTCCAAGGCACTCCTATGATGAACATGATCGGGGAGAAGATGTAACCGAGGATGAGCTGGAAGGTAATATCCTCGAAGCCGACCAGACCGCCGATGGCCCCCAGAATCAGGTTGAGAAGCGCTATGAGCGAGATGAAGGCGACGAGCATCGCCCCGACGTTCAGCGCCAGGTGCAGGCCGTCGGAGGCACCGGCCGCAGCGGCGTCTATGACGTTGCGATGGCGCAGCGGATTTTCGCTCACCTCTTCTTCTGATGCCGCCTCTTGCTCTGTATCGCTCGTTACCGTCTCGGCCACCTCGGTTGCCGCCTTGCCCAGAGTCTCGGGCTCTTCGGTCTCGGGCATGACAATCTTGGCCATCAAGAGGGCGGCCGGGGCAGCCATGAAGCTGGCCGCGATCAGGTACTCGAGCCGGGCCCCGAGCAGCGAGTAGCCGACCAGCACCGAGCCCGCGACGGTCGAGAGCCCACCCACCATCACGGCGAAGAGCTCGGAGTTGGTCATCCGATCTATGTAGGGGCGTATCACCAGTGGCGCTTCGGTCTGCCCGACGAAGATGTTGGCGGTGGCGTTCATGGATTCTGCTTCGCTGGTGCCCAGTGCCTTCTGGAGCGCCCCACCGATGATCCTGACGACCCACTGCAGGATGTTCCAGTGGTAGAGCACCGCCGTCAAGGAGGCGAAGAAGATTATGACCGGCAAGACCTGGAAGGCGAAGACCAGGCCCTGGTCGGGCAGAATGGCCCCGAAGAGGAACTGGATCCCCTCTCTGGACGAGTTTATGATGGCCTGGACGCCGGTGGACACGGCCTGCAAGACCCGCTTGCCCGTCTCCCAGTACAGCACGATAATGCCGAAGGCCACCTGTATGGCCAGCGCACCGAGCACGGTGCGCGACCTTATCGCCCTGCGGTTCGTCGAGAGCAGGAATGCGAGGAAGAGTAGAAAGACCATACCGCCTATACCCCACAAAATCTGCTGCATATGATCACCCCTTTCGGCCCCACATTGATTGAAGCTCGGAGCCTATCCTGACCCATTTTCGCAGGCCCGAACACGCCAGGCCACCCTGGCCGCGATAGAGTATCTGGTGCGGCACCCCATCTGGTTTATCCTGCGTGATATCGCCCCGGTTGGCCTCTTCATTGCCGAACCTAAGGGTCCAATTGCGCCATTTTGTGAGTATTTTGCGAGATTTGTCTCGGCGGTTCGTCCATCGCGTACTGGCCCGGTTGCAGTACACCCGGCGAGCCACAGAAGTACCTCAGAGTCCGGGCACCCAAACCGTGGTAGGCCGTCACCGGCTGCACACGCTACACTTCAGGGTATGAGCGGCGAAACGCGAACACTCGAAGACGTAATACGGGAACTTGATGGTGGATTGCGGGAGCTTTACGGCGAGCGCCACCGAGGCCTCGTGCTTTACGGTTCCCATGGCCGCGGAGAGGCCGACGAAGGCAGTGACGTAGATCTGCTGTTGCTTTTGGAGGGACAGGTGCAGGTGGGCAGGGAGATCCGACGCTCCTCAGATCTGGTAGCATCCCTCTCCTTGGAGTCCTCTCGCGTGCTCTCCCTGATCCCGGTTAGCGTCGAGGACTATCGGGCTTCGTCAGACCCATATCTGGTCAACGCCCGCCGGGAGGGTGCGCTTCTTTCGCCCGCCGCCGGATGAGCGACGGCTCGGAAGTCGTCGACAACCTTCTCGCGAAGGCGCAGCGCTCGTTCGAAGCCGCCGAGGGCTTGCTAGAGAGCTCTCACGCGGACTTCGCCGCCTCTCGTGCTTACTACGGCTGTTTCTACACCGCCGAAGCCCTGCTGCTCTGCGAGGCTTGAGCTACTCCCGTTACTCCCAGGTGGTAGCGCAATTCGGACGCCACTTCGCGAAGACAGGAGAGCTGGATGCGCGCTACCATCGGCTGTTGGTTGAGGCTTTCAGGTTGCGGCAAGCAGCAGACTACTCCGCAGCACCCGAGGCGGTGAGCGAAGATGACGCAGAGCACGTAATCCGGGAGGGAAAAGGGAGGGAAAGGCGTTTCTTGCCGCTGCGCGCGAGTATCTGATGCGACTATAATGCCGCTCAAACCTTGCAGAAAATAGCGTTGGTAGCGTTGGTA
>DASTQK010000098.1:0-3658 GCA_035761765.1 Rubrobacteraceae bacterium | reverse complement strand
GTCCGGTTGAACTCGCCTGGCTTCTCCATGTTTGGCAGGTGGGCCGTCCCATCCAGGAGAATACTCCGTGCGTGAGGGATGCTGTGCACCAGCAGTTCGGAGCGCGCGGCGATCTCAGGCCGGTCCAGCGCGCCGGCGGCGACGAGGGTGGGGGCTCGTATCTCGCCCAGCCTCTCTGCGGCGGGAGGGTTCGCGGGACGTTCCTCGCCCAGCCCGGACGCCTCGCTCAGGAGGGCGATCAGGTTCATCTCCCGGACGAGGTTCCGCACCGCCGGGTCCACCGCTCCGGGGTTCCGATAGGGGCCGTCGACCCAGATCCGGACCTCGAGCTCGGAGACGCGCTCGAGATCGCCGGCTTCGTCGGCGGCGACGAGCTCCTCCCACTCTTGCGGAGGCTGCGTATCCGACTCGACCCCGCTTACGGCTGACCCGACCAGCACGAGGGCGCGAGCGCGCTCGGGGTCAGACAGGACGAAGTCTATAACGGCTGCCCCGCCCATCGAGCAGCCGACGAAGCTCGAGCGTTCGATGCCGAGATAATCGAGCAGACCGCGCAGGTCGTCGTGGTGGGAGTAAGGACCCTCTTCCAGAGCCGACCTGCCGAAGCCCCTTCTATCGTAGCGGACCACACGGTAGCGGTCGGCGAACGCCCCGAACTGCCCATCCCACATCCCGCGGTCGGCTATCCCGGCGTGGAGGAGGATTAGCGGCTCGCCTTCGCCCAGGATCTCGTAGTAGAGCGAGGCGCCGTTGACCTCCGCGAACCCACTTTCCTGTCTTCCGGTCACCTCTGCTCCTCTACGCGAAGAAATACGTCAGGAGTATCCCGAGCGAATTGTACCCGGCGTGGGCGAGGAAGCTGGCCGTGGTGTTGATGCGCTCGCGTAGCATCCCGAGGCCGACCGAGAGCAACAACACGTAACCGAGCAGCAGCGAGGGTCCGTACTGCACGTGCATGGAGGCGAAGAGCACGGAGGTGGCCGCGATACCCAGCTTCGGCTGCACCGCCCCTCGAAAGAGCGTCTCCTCGCCGAGCCCGGCACCGACACCCACCAGCAGCGCGAACAGAACCGCCCCGGCTGCGCTCAGGCCAGCGGGATTGAAGAGGCTCTCGGAGATATCGCCCACCTGCCGGTAGAGATCGGGCTGGAGCTGCGCGAAGAGCGAGTCGGCAGCGAGCGAGAGCGCGAGAGCCGCCCCGACGAAGAGAGCGACGATCCCCAGTTGCCTGACGGATACAGGACCGTAACCGAGCCTGTCGAGGGTCTCGCGCTGGTTGCGCCTGACACCGAGGCCGACGCCGAGGACCGCGACCCCCACAAAGGGTAGCTGGCTCGTGAGAACGGCGCCCGGGGAGAGTCTTCCGGCGGGGAAGATACTCTCGACGCTCGGCAACTGGTCGAAGAGCAGGAGGCCCACCGCGTTGTTCGCGAGCACCATGACGAAGAGCCAGAGGGCCAGGAAGGTAGGCGGGTCCGCCCAGAAACCGTTCCCGAGACGCCGGCCCATGATCCGCCGCAGCGGCGGCACGCACAGGCCCACGCCGGCAACCCCGGCGAGCAGCACCGAGCCGCCCGCAGCGGCGAAGGCGAGCCGGTTCACACCATCCTGCGGTTCACCGCTTGTTGCCATCAGCAGCAGACCGAACCCGGTCACCGTCCCGAGAGCCGCGATCAGGATCGAGAGTGCGAGGATGGCCACGGTCAAGGTAACCTCCGCCCCGCGGCTCTTGCGGGCCATCTGCGCCAGAAGTCCAAGCACGCCGATGAAGGCGACTACCAGGAGCGTCAGGACGGATGCGGACATAACCGCGCAGAGGTTAGCACACGCAAAGAAGATCCCGGACCGTAAGGATCTACGGCCCGGGTACACCTCCTGGGCTCGAAGGGGGAAAGCCCATTGACCGGCACTCTAGCAGTGCCGGGTTACAGCGACGCTACTCACCGGTTACGGTTTGGTAACTGTTTGGCTGTCAGCGATCTGCTGTCAGGGGGCACTTCCAGCTACTTAGGGGTCCCGGTTCTCACCGCGCTCCAGTCCTTCCAGGATAGGGCCGAGCAGCCGTTCTCGCGTGGCCTCGTACTCTTCGAGGGAACCGGCCTCCCGGGCGAGCCCGGCGATGCGGCCCGTCAGACCCGTAGCGCCCTTGGCAGCCAGGATGCGCCAGCCGAGGAGGCGGTACGCACGCTCCAGGCTGGGCTCGGCCGTGCCGCCCTCGAGCAGCCTCTCCAACGCGGCGTGCAGCGCCTCCGCCTCTTCGAGGGAGAGTTCGACCGGAGAGCCGCCGGGATATCTAACGGGTCTTCTCCAGGTAGATGCGGTCCTGGGTGATGACGACCTGCAGGTCTTCGGGGGCACCCTGCACGTACGAGCGCCACTCGCGGTCAAAGACCTCGGAGTCGCGGGCGTCCGTCCTGAGCACGATGCCGTCTTCCACCAGATCCAGTATCGCCCGGTGCTCCGAGAGCTGACCACGCCGGACGGGGTCCCGGCGGTAGATCGAGTTGCGCGACCGGAAGCTCTGTACGCTGGAGGGGGTGGTGTTGAGCTCCTGCGCGATCCAGTCATCGTTGCGCCCCTCCTCGACCCAACGCCGGATCTTCGCCGCGTGCGGCTTTAGCGCCACCCTTCTGTTTCCCACAGCCCCTTTCTCCTTCTGCGGACTTGTTTTATAGTCCATATGTACCACTTTTTGTTACCCGACGCCAGATGGGTCGAGCAGCGTCGCTGCCCTCTTTATGGATTGGAGGTGGATCTCCACGGTGTCCTCGACGTTCCTGGCGTAGCCTCCGGCCATCGTCACGGCGACCGGAATGCCGCGCTCGCGGCATGATTCGAGCACCAGGCGGTCGCGCTCGGCCAGGCCCTCTTTGCTGACGGAGAGGCGGCCCAGCCGGTCGTCCTCGAAGGGGTCGGCGCCGGCGAGGTAGATCGCCAGCTCTGCCCGCGACTCCTCGAGGGCGCGCTCCAGCCCTTCTTCGAGCGCGTCGAGGAACTCTCCGTCGTCCGCGCCATCGGGGAGGGCGAGGTCGAGGTCGCTCTCTTCCTTGCGGAAAGGGAAGTTCTTCGCGCCGTGAATCGAGAGCGTGTAGATGGTGGCGTCGCCGCGCACGATCGCGGCCGTTCCGTTGCCCTGGTGCACGTCGGTGTCCACTACTAGAACCCGTTCCACGAGACCCTCCGCCTGCACCGCGCGGGCTGCGATCGCGCTGTCGTTGAACACGCAGTAGCCCTCGCCTCGATCAGCGAAGGCGTGGTGGGTGCCCCCGGCCAGGTTCGCTGCGAAGCCGTCTTCGAGCGCGGCCAGGCACGCTCCCAGAGTGCCGCCCGAGGCCCTCCTCGAGCGCTCGACCATCCTCTGGGACCACGGAAAGCCGATGCGGCGCATCTCCTTCTCGGTCAGCGTTCCCGAGACGACGCGTCGTAGGTAGACCTCTTGGTGGGAACGCAGGATCTCTGCGTCGGAGACCGGGCGGGGCACGATCATCTCCTCGGGTCTGCAGATGCCGGACGCCTCGACCCTCTCGCGCAGGATCGAGTACTTGATCATCGGGAAGCGGTGTCCCTCCGGCAGCGGGAGCACGAAGTGGTCGCTGTAGAAGATTTTCACAGGTTGCTCTCTCGTGAAGGCACAGGAGAGAAGCGTAGTACATGGCGC
>DASTQK010000097.1:0-2198 GCA_035761765.1 Rubrobacteraceae bacterium | reverse complement strand
CGGCTGGTCTCTACGTCATGAACTGGCTACTCGCCGTGCAAGCCGCCGACTATTTCGGCGCTGGATTGCAGGCCAGTCCGGTCCAGCACTTCTGGACGCTGGCGGTCGAGGAACAGTTCTACCTCGTCTGGCCGGCCCTGCTCCTGGTCGTCGCGTGGTGGAGCCGCCGCTCGGGATGGGGCCTGCGTGCAGTTCTGGGGGTCGTCGTCGCAATAATCATGATATCGTCCATGGCCTACAGCATCTACTCCACCGAACATGAGGGCAGCGCAGCATACTTTTCCACGCTAACCCGTGGCTGGGAGCTCGCACTCGGCGGGGCGTTGGCCCTCGTGCCAGCCTCCCGCCTGAAGCGGATGCCGCGTCCGGCATCTGTTGCTCTTGCGTGGGCGGGCCTGGGCGCGATCGCCCTGGCAACGTACAGGCTGGGAGACGGCACCCCATATCCGGGAACCGCGGCCCTGCTTCCAACCCTGGGGACCGCGGCGATCATCGCTTCCGGCTTCGCGGCGACCTCCGCGACGCCGACTCGCTTGCTCTCGCTGCGGCCGGTGCGACACGTCGGGCGGATCTCCTACTCGTGGTACCTGTGGCACTGGCCGCCGCTCGTCTTCGCCGCCGCGCTGTGGGGGGAACTCTCTCCCGTCGAAGGGCTAGCCGTGCTAACCCTCTCCTACATTCCGGCCGTACTTACCCACCGCCTCGTGGAGAGGCCCTTCCACTACTCCGAGACGCTCAGCCGCTTCCCCCGCAGGGCCCTGGCCCTGGGCGCGGCCTGCACCGCCTCTTCGGTCGCCCTGGGCTTGGCGCTTCTCGCGGTGACGCCGACCGTAACGAAGCCACCGGAGAGCCAGGTTGCGGGCGCCGCGGCCCTGCAGGATGGCCCCGCGCTGCAGAAGAGCGCGGACGCTGTTCGTCCTACCCCGCGCGAGGCGGACAAGCTTCGCTCGAAGATGTACACAGACGGCTGCCACGTCCAGCCCTCGGACACGGAGTTCCCCGAGTGTGCCTACGGCGAGCCCTCCTCGAAGACCACCGTGGTGCTCTTCGGCGATTCCCACGCTATGCACTGGTTCCCCGCCCTGGACAAGCTAGCCAAGGAGCGCGACTGGCGACTCGTCGGGCTCACCAAGAGCGCTTGCCCGCCAGCCGGGGTGACCCGCTACAACGTCTCGCTGCGCAGGGAGTACCGCGAGTGTGACGAATGGCGGGAGCAGGCGCTCCGGCGCATCACGGAGAAGGAGAGCCCGGACCTCGTCGTGACGAGCGGACTCACCGTCTACACGGTCATGGAAAACGGGAAGCGGCTTGGCCGGGACGCCAGCGAGGAGGCGCTGGAGGAAGGGTACGTCTCCACTCTGAAGGAGCTGCGCAACACCGGGTCAAAGGTGGCTGTCATCGAGGACGTTCCTCATCCTAACAAGAACATACCCGAGTGCGTCTCCCGCTCTCTCGATCGCCTGGAGGAGTGCGCGTTCCCGCGAAGCAAGGCCTTCCGCTACCCGCCTATAAACACCCGGGCTGCAGAGAGGGTCGAGGGTGCCAAGCTGATCGACCCGACGCCCGTGCTGTGCCCCGGGGAGATGTGTCCTGCGGTCATCGGCGACGCCCTCGTCTACCGCAACGGCGACCACCTAACGCCGACGTACGTGCGAACGCTCGCCCCGTGGCTCGCTAGGCAGCTACCCGAGCCGCCCACCAATTCGGGGGAGGAAGCCTAACGTTGCGAGGACCTCTTCCCGCTATCTGAAACCGCTGGATCGCTCTGAGCCCCCACGTGGTCATCGAGAAATTCAGTGAGAGTGGATCTGGTGATTTGGGCTCCCCAGCCTCTCCAGGAGTAGTTGATGGCGTGGTCGAAGGAGTGATTGGCCCAGGGCAACTGGACAAAGCGATAAGGTACGCCGGTCTCCTGCAGCCCCTTGGCGAGTAGCTCGGATTGCTCCAGCGGTACCAAGCGGTCGGCGCCTCCGTGGACGAGGAACGTGGGCGGGTCGTCGGGATCTACGTGGTTGACCGGTGATGAGATGCGGTATCGCCCTGGATGAGTGGTCGGGGTGCCCCCGAGGAAACGCCTCGTCGAGCTCAAGCCCACGACGTTCGGACTCGACCACGGCCACTCCATGCTGTAGAGACGCTTCAGGTCGGTCGGCGGGTAGAAGGCCGCCACCGAGGAGACACCGGTGTCTTCCACATCG
>DASTQK010000096.1:0-2004 GCA_035761765.1 Rubrobacteraceae bacterium | reverse complement strand
GGGGTAGGCGTTACGAGGCAGTGTCGATGGGGCACCAAAGCTGCGAGACCCCCTTTCTTTGATGCCCGCGGCGTCGATCGCTCGCCGAGGGGTGGCGATCGACCGTTCGAGGCAGGCCTTCTTTAGGCTCCGGGCAAGTAGAGGTAGTACGGTTTAGGTTCGAGGGTAAGTCCGGCCTCATCGGCGATCTGCAGAGCCTCCGGCTTCTGGGGGGCCAAGCCGGCCAGCAGCGCGTCGGCGAAGGTCTCGGGCTGGACGTAGCGGACGACGGTGGCTCCCTCGACGTTCGCGAGGTCCTCGGAGATATCGGCCGCCTCGTCGAGGCCGCCGAAGGAGTCGACGAGCCCGATCTCTTTAGCCTGCTCGCCCGAGTAGACGCGGCCGTCGGCGATCTCGCGCACCCGCTCTTCGGGGAGGTCGCGCCCCTCCACGATCACGGAGACAAACGCGTCGTAGGACTCGTCCACGATGGACTGCAGGATCTCGCGCTCCTCCGGCGTTAGGTTCCTGAAAGACGACCCCATGTCCTTGAACTTGCCGCTCTTGACGACCTCCTGCTCGACGCCGTAGTCGTCGGCCAGCTCCGAGAAGTCGGTGAGCGAGAAGATAACGCCCAGAGAGCCGGTGAGCGTGGTCTCGTTGGCGACTATCCTGTCTGCGGCGGTGGAGATGTAGTAGCCGCCCGAGGCCGCGGTGTCGCCCATGGAGACGACTACCGGCTTGCCCGAGGACTCCTTGAAGTCCAGGATGGACTGGTGCATCTCGTCGCTCGCCGTGACCCCTCCCCCGGGGGAGTTGACCTCGAGCACGACCGCCGCGACGGCAGGATCCGCCTCCGCCTGCCGCAGCGCGTCGGCGAGCCCCTCGGGTGTAACCGGTGGCTGGGTGCCCGGCACGGAGTTGTCGGCGGAGGCGATGGTGCCCACCACCGGCACGACGGCCACCTTCTCCGGGCCCTCCCCCGAGACGTACTCCTCTTTGTAGAGTGCCGCGGAGGCGCTCGGGCCGCTTGCGCCTACGGCGAGGACGACCACGACGGCAACAACCGTCAGGACGACCAGGCCGAGCGCCACGAGCCCGCCGACGACGAAGGGCCACCGGCGCCGTCTCGCGCGCCCCCCGGTGCCACCAGCTGCGTTCTCCGGTTCCCTCTGGGAATTACTGCTCCCTGACTCCAAGTGCTTCGCCTTTCCCGATGCTTTTTACTGCGGAGCGGTGGTGCCCACGAGGATGACCATCCCCACCAGCACCACGGCTACGAGGATTATAAGGGCGAGGCAACCGGCGCACGAGACCGGCGATCGTGCCTGCGGTGCTCTGCGCCCCGAGCGCCGCCTGCACCCCCGTTCCCAGGAGCTGGAAGAGGGCGCCGAGCACGAGCGGTGACCCAGCGACCCCGACGACGGCCAGCATCGCCGAGAGCGGACCCTCGCCGTTGAAGAAGCCTGTGACGAGCTGCATGACCACCGAGATCGCGATCCACCACACGAAGGGCGTGGGGACCGAGAGGACGAGCATGGCAACCTCGGTCGCTCGCGTCGGACGGGAGGCCGGGCGGCGCCGGCTGTCCCGCGAACTGCGCCCGCGTCACTCCTGCGAGGATCGAGGCCGCCGCGGCGGCGAGGCTCAGAGCCGCGTAGGCGGCTGTGACTACCACTCATCACGTACAACATCTAACACATCCTTGCCGGTAGGCTTCGGGATGGGGTCACCCTCTTGCCAAGTATCCCACGCGGGGTCACCCGGCGGGGGCAGGGGCGGCGGGGGCGGCATGTTGTCCAGATCGCCAATCGCGATATGGGCCTCGCCTCCGGCTCCGAAGTAAACGTTTAGGCGGCCATCCTTGTGAACTACGGCCTGCAAGTTGAGGTGTTCGTATACGATCCCATAGAGATCGGCGGCGTGGTTCTCGTCACGGCGGTCAAGGTCTTTGAGTAGGTCGGGGAGGTCCCGAACAAAGTCGCGGGCCAGTTTCTCAAGGTCGGTGAAGTGGCGCTCGGAATC
>DASTQK010000095.1:0-3349 GCA_035761765.1 Rubrobacteraceae bacterium | reverse complement strand
AGCGCAGGAGGCAGAAGGTCCTGGAGGAGGCCCCATCGCCGGGGATAGGCACCGACCTTCGGGAGGAGATGACCGAGGCGGCCGTCCGTCTGGCCAGGGAGGTAGAGTACGCCAACGCCGGGACGGTGGAGTTCCTGGTCGAGGACGAGGACTTCTACTTTATCGAGATGAACACGAGGATACAGGTCGAGCACCCGGTCACAGAGACGCTCACCGGGGTGGACCTGATCAGGGAGCAGCTCAGGGTCGCCGGAGGTGAGTCCCTGAGCCTGAAGCAGGAGGACGTGCCCTTCGAGGGCCACGCCATCGAGTTCCGCATCAACGCCGAGGACCCGGAGAAGGACTTCATGCCCTCGCCGGGTGAGATCTCCTTTCTAGAGGTGCCGGGAGGCCCCGGCGTCAGGGTGGACTCGGCTATCTACCAGGGGTACAAGATCCCACCCTTCTACGACTCGATGGTCGGGAAGCTGATCGTCTGGGCTCTCACCCGCGACGAGGCGATAAACCGCGCCCGCCGCGCCCTGCGCGAGTACCGCCTGGAAGGCATCAAGACCACCATTCCTCTTCATATGCGATTGCTGGAAGACGAGGCCTTCCGCTCCGGCGAGTACCACACCGGTTACCTGGAGGAGTTGCTGGAGAAAGGCTAGCAGGGTCCGAGAAGTACCGTGCGGAGCGCCGTTTTGCCCGGATATACTTTGCGTCGAGAGTGGCTACCCTCTAAAAACCTGCTGCAGAGGGCAGGCGTATAGATGGGCAGCAGTCGCCGGCCACGAGACCACCGTCAACCGCATCGGCAACGGCGTGCTCGCGCTGCTGCAACACCCCGACCAGTTCCTACGGCTAGAAGAAGAGCCCTCGCTCATCAAGCCGGCCGTCAAGGAGCTGCTGCGCTACGACGGACCCGTCGAGACCTGCTTCGCCGACCCCGACGAGCTCGACATCGCCCGCGCGGACAACAGACACCTCGCCTTCGGCAAAGGTATACGCCACTGCCTGGGCGCGCCACTAGCCAGGATGGAGGGCCAGATCGCCATCTCCACCTTGCTCAGGCGGCGGCGCCCACCGCGCGGCTCAGGATGGCGAGGCCCTCATCGAGCTCCTCGTCGGTGATGACGAAGGGCATGAGGGTGCGGATGCAGTTGCCGTACTGGCCAGCGCTGAGGAGCAGGAGCCCTTCCTGCAATGCGGCCTGGATGACCTTCGTGGTCCGCTCCTTGTCCGGCGTCTTGCTCCCGGCGTCACTGACGAACTCCATGGCGGCCATCGGTCCGCGACCGCGCACGTCGCCGACGAAATCGGGGTGCCTCTCCTGGATATCGCGCATAGCGGCAACCACGCGCTCGCCGACGGCGTTAGCCCTGCCGAGAAGGTCGTGCTCCTCGAACTCGTCGAGCACAGCGAGGGCGGCGGCGCAGGAGATCGGGTTTCCGCCGTAGGTGGTGCCAAGGCCGCCGGTGTGGACGGAGTTCATGATCTCCGCTTTTCCAGTGACGCCAGCTATGGGGAGTCCTCCGCCCAGGCTCTTGGCCGTCGTGAGGATGTCAGGCTCTACCCCGGAGTGCTCGATGGCAAACATCTTGCCCGTGCGGCCGAAGCCCGTCTGGACCTCGTCCACGATCATCAGGATTCCGTGCTCGTCGCACAGCTCCCGTAGCTGCCTCAGGTAGAAGTCAGGGAAGGGTATGAAGCCACCCTCCCCGCTCACCGGCTCGACTATGATGGCCGCCACGCTGCTCTGGTGCACCGTGCTCACGAACGCCTTCTCGATGGCCGCAAAGCAGTCGCCCTGACAGCCGCCCGAGCAGTCCCTGCCCGCCGGACAGCGGTAGGCGTAGGGCGAGGGCACCCTGTAGACCTCGGGGACGAACGGCCCGAAGCCCTTCTTGTACGGGTCAGTCTTGCCGGTCAGGGTCATCGCGAGCATCGTGCGGCCGTGGAAGGAGTTCTCGAAGGCGATCACCGCGGGCCGCCCCGTGTAATAGCGCGCGATCTTTATCGCGTTCTCGACCGCCTCCGCGCCCGAGTTGACAAAGAACGAGCGCTTCCCGGATTGCCCCGGGACCAGCGCGTTGAGCCTCTCAGCCAGCTCGACGTACGGCTCATACTCGGTGACGTAGAAGCAGCTGTGGGTGAGCTTCTCCGCCTGCTCCTTGACCGCCGCTACCACCCGCGAGTCCGTGTGCCCGACGTTCATCACCCCGATGCCGCCGCCAAAGTCTATGAACGTGTTGCCATCGACGTCGGTGAGCAGCGCCCCTTTCGCTTCCCGGGCGAACATCGGCGTCGCAATGCCGACGCCCGAGGAGACGGCGCGGTGCCGCCGCTCCATCAACGCCCGGCTCTTAGGGCCAGGTATCTCGGTCTTGATCCTCGTCGACTCAAGCATCTTCGGCACCTCTTCCTGTCGGCCTGACGCTTTCCAGTATACTCGCGGTCCGGTCTCAGAGCTCGGGATTGTACTCTGGAACATCCATCCTGAAGACAAAGAGCAGGCCAACTATCCACCAGAGCAGGACGATAACCCACTCGGGGGGCCAGACCAGGCCTGCGGGCATACCCGGCAGGTACTGAACCAGGAAGAACAGGCTCAGAACCACGGCTATGAGCCCGACGGCTATCCCGCTCCCCACGCGGAAAGGCCGGGACATCTCGGGCTCACTTCTGCGCAGGATGAGGAAAGAGACGGCTACCATAAGGTAGGCGACGACGATGCTCATCGAGCCGGCGTCAACCAGCCAGATCAGCATCTCCTCGCCAAAGAACGGAGCGACGAGGGAGATGGCCCCGATCAGGAGGATGGCGTTGGCTGGTGTATTGTAGCGAGGATGCAGTCTGCCCAACCACTCCGGCAGCATACCTGACTCGGCCATCGCGTAGATCAGGCGGCTGCCCCCAACGAGGAAGCCGTTCCAGCTCGTGAGGATGCCGA
This sequence comes from Rubrobacteraceae bacterium, assembly GCA_035761765.1. GTDB lineage: Bacteria > Actinomycetota > Rubrobacteria > Rubrobacterales > Rubrobacteraceae > JALYGY01. The sequence goes on along the minus strand of DASTQK010000095.1, from coordinate 417 downwards.
AGACGCCGCCGAGGATAAGGATGTTGGCGAATACGCCACTCCCGAACAGGTTCCCCATCGCGTCCGCCGTGGCGAGTTCTGAGTTTCCGAGCTGCTGTTCGCTCAGGCCAAGCCCTACCCCTATGACCACGATCTCGTACCAGATCACCGCCAGGACCACCGAGATGATGAGCAGCGCCCCGATCCTGCGGTACGGCAGGTTTATCTCCTCCGCCGACTGCGGGATCACGTCGAACCCGACGAACGCGAAAGGCAGCGTGAGGACGGCGGCCATGAGCCCGCCGAAAGTCGTGAACAGCGGGCTGAAGTTGGAGGGCTGGCCTCCGACTACGGACCCAAGGACCAGCAGTAGTCCCACCCCGGCGAGAAGAAGCACGACCATGAGCTGGAAGACTGAAGCCGGTCGTATACCGATGT
>DASTQK010000094.1:0-3726 GCA_035761765.1 Rubrobacteraceae bacterium | reverse complement strand
CGGGGGGATAGTCCGCTCCTTTATGGCCAGGGCGCAGATAATGGTCTCTATCGCGCCGCTCGCCCCCAATGAGTGCCCGAGAGTGGATTTCGTGGCGGACACTTTAGCGTTCGGGTTGATCTCGGCCATCACCCTCGACTCGGGGCCGTCGCCCGCGACCGTGCCCGTTCCGTGCGGGTTGATGTAGCCGATCTGCTCCCCTTCGAGCCCGGCGCCCTTCACGGCAAGCTGCATGGCCCGCAGGACCCCGAGCCCCTTCGGGTCAGGGTCGGTGATGTTGTAGGCGTCGGTAGTGCGCCCAACGCCAGTCATCTTGGCGTAGGGCTCGGCGCCGCGGCGCTCGACGGACTCGGCGCTCTCCAGGATAACCACCGCGGAGCCCTCGCCGATCAGGAACCCGTTATGGTCCGCGTCGTAGGGCCGGCAGGCCCCCTCCGGGTCGTCGTTGCGCCGGCTCATCGCGCGCATCGCGATAAAGCCGGCTACGATTACGGGCGTGATCGTCGCTTCGGAGGCGCCGCAGAGCACCACGTCCGCGTCGCCGCGGCGGATGAGGTCGAAGCCGAGGCCCATCATGTCCGTGCCGCAGGAGCACGCCAGAGCCCCCGTCGATGAAGGGCCCTGCACACCAAGCTGGATCGCTATGTGGGCCGCAGCCGAGTTGGGCATGATCTTGGTGACCGAGAACGGGTTGACCCTGGCGGGACCCCTGCTGTCTATGGTCGCCTGGGTTGTCTCCATGCTCATCACGCCCCCGATGCCGCTACCCAGGATGAGGCCCACTCGCTCCGGTCTTTGGTTTAGCTCGTCCCACGCGCTGGCGTCTTCGAGGGCGAGCTTGGCGGAGGCGAGGGCCATCTGGGCGAACCTGTCCGTCCGCGCCGCCAGCTTGCGGTCCATGTAGTCCTTCGGGTCGAAGTCCGAGCACTCGGCGGCGATCCTCACCTCGAAGTCCTCCGGGTCGAAGTGCGTTATGGGGCCCGCGCCGCTCTCGTTTGCGAGCAGCGAGCTCCAGAACCGCTTGCGCCCGATACCGATAGGGCTGACCACCCCTATCCCCGTTATGTAAGCCGCCGGGCGTCCGTTGTGCATCTCGCCCCCTAGCAAAGTGTAAGACCCATCGAACTACCAATCTTAACACCGCCGACCCGGGCCGACGCGCCCCGCCCTGTGCTATAACCTTCGGGGATGCTATCGAGGAGCAGGGCTTGATCTTCTACGCTGCGACGGCGCTTTTTCTGGCCAACTTCGCGCTCGGGGTACTCGTGCAGTTTAGAGTCGTAGACACGAAACCCTTCCGCTGGCTGCACCACGCCCTGTTCTTCGCGGTCTTCGCCTCGGCGGCGCTCGCCGTCGGCGTGGGGTTCCTGCAAGGAGCGCCGTACCGCTGGGCGCTCCTTCCGGTCCTGGCGCTGTACCTCGTCTTGCCGCGGGTGCGGGCGGGCACGGCGGGGCACGCGGCGCTCGCCTCTCTGGCAATGATCTTCTACGCTACCGGGCTCGTATCCCTGCTCTAGGAGGCTCACTTGGATTTCCTCGAGGTGGTGAAGAGACGCAAGACGACCAACGGTCCCTTCTTGCCGGACCCGGTGAGCAAGGAGCACCAGCACCTTCTGGTCGAGGTCGCGGCGATGGCGCCTTCGCATTTCAACAGCCAGCCCTGGCGCTTCGTGCTCGTGGACGACCGACACACCATCGAGGAGGTCGCCAGGATCAGCGGCGAGAGCATGACCCGCCTGCTCGAGGAGGGTACCTTCTGGAGGCGGTACCGGCCATATTTTCGCTTCTCCGAGGAGGAGATGGATGAGAAGCGCGACGGCATCCACTTCGATCAGATGCCCGGCGTACTCAAGCCCTTCAGGCGCCAGATCTTCTCCGAAGCCGGACAGGCGGTGATGAACCGCTTCGGCGTCCCACGAACTCTGGGTGAGGACAACCGCAAGCTGGTCGCCGGCTCGCCGCTTCTGCTGGCCGTGTTGCTGGACAGGGCCGAATACCGGCCAGGGGAGCTCTCGGGATTCTACTCCGTCTTCGGGATGGGGGCCGCGGTCGAGAACATCTGGCTCACCACCGCGGCCATAGGGATGGGCATCCAGTTTGTCTCCACGCCGATGGAGATCCCCGAGAACTGGCAGAGGATACAGGATCTCCTGCAAGTGCCCGACGACCTCGAGCTGATGGCCGTCTACCGGCTCGGGTACGTGCCTGAGGAGCAGCGCCGCCCCACTATCGACTGGTCGAGCCGCCATCGCAAGCGCCTCTCCCAGTACGTCTTCCGCAACACCTGCGAGGCACCGGAGCCCGAACTTGCGGCGGAGGCGAGGCCGGCGCCGAGTTGAGAGATCCCAAGGTCCTCTCGGTCGCGACTGCCCTGCCGCCCTACTGCATAGGACAGAGCGAGGCGAAGCGGTTCGCCAGGGGCATGTTCGCGGAGACCCAGAGGGATTTCGAGCGTTTGATCCCTATCTTCGACAACGTCCATGTCGAGAACCGCTACTTCTGCGTGCCCGTGGAGTGGTTCGAGGAGGACCATACCTTTCCCGAGAAGAACGCACTCTACGTCGAGCACGCCCTCGACCTATCCGAGAAGGCGGCTCGCAGAGCACTGGATCGTGTAGGCGCGGACCCCAAGGAGGTGGGGGCGATCTTCTTCGTCTCGACGACAGGCGTCTCCACGCCCTCGCTGGACGCGAGGCTGATCTTCCGCCTCGGCCTCTCGGAGCACGCGCGCCGCGTCCCGATCTGGGGCCTGGGGTGCGCCGCCGGAGCCGCCGGTCTCGCCCGCGCCGCCGAACACGCCTGCCTCTACCCGGAGGAACTCGTACTCCTCGTCGGGGTCGAACTCTCGGGCCTTACCTTCCAGCGCGGCGACCTCTCGAAGAGCAACCTGGTCTCGACCAGCCTCTTCGCCGATGGTGCAGCAGCCGTGGTTCTTGGCCCGGGCTCGGGCCCCGAGGTGCTCGGCGGCTACAGCACCACCTGGCCCGGCACGGAGGACGTGATGGGCTGGGAGCTCGTCGAGAGCGGTCTAAAGGTCCAGCTCTCGAAGAGCGTGCCGATAATCGTGCAGGAGAGATTTCGCGACAACCTGGCGCAGGCGTGTGCTCGCCTCGGCCTGGACTTCGAGGAGATAGAGCACTTCGTCCTCCATCCCGGTGGCGCGAAGGTGCTCGACGCCTTCGAGGAGGTGCTCTGCATCGAGCGGGGCGGGCTCACCCACTCGCGGGCCGTGCTGCGCGAGTGTGGCAACATGTCCAGCGTCACGGTGCTGTTTATCCTGGAGCGTTTTCTGCGAAGCCCGGGGTACGCGGCCGGCGACCTCGGGGTGCTCTCGGCGATGGGTCCCGGCTTCTCCGCGGAGCACGTGTTTTTCAGATGCTGAGGGCCCTGTGCCTTCGGCATCTGAGTGCCGAGCGCTCGGCGCCGGGCGCTCGGCTTTCTCTGGAGAAGGTCAGGCAGAACGTACTTTGAGCGTCGCTCTCCTCGTCACCGGTGTCGGTCTGGTCGCTATCCAACGTCTCCTGGAGCTGCGGCTCTCGCGGCGCCACGAGCGGATCCTGCACGCTCGCGGCGCCGTCGAGAGAGGGCGGGGACATTACCCCCTGATGGTCGGGCTCCACGTTCTGTGGCTGCTCTCGACGCTGGTCGAAGGGATCTTGCGCGGCCCCTACCTGCCCGTCTATTGGCCGATACCGCTCGCGCTCTTTCTGCTTGCCCAGCCGCTGC
>DASTQK010000093.1:0-3964 GCA_035761765.1 Rubrobacteraceae bacterium | reverse complement strand
GCGGAGGCTCTTCGGGTGGTTCGACGGCCCCGGCATAGAGGGCACCAGTGGGTTCATGGAGATGCTCGGTCTCAAGCCCGGGCGTCTTTGGGCCTTTGCTGAGGGCGAGGCGTAAGCGATGCGTGCTGAGAAGCGGAGGCGAAAGCCGCAGGGTGCACTAGGGACTGCGATGCGGGCATGCTCGGGCTCGGTCCGCTTTACAACACCGGCACGAGCGTCTATACAACCAGGGTGGCCGAGGCGGAGAAAAGAAGGTCCCGCGTGCGGGCCGGGGGTGAAGCGGTGCGGCGCAGGATCAGGGAGCGCCCGCGCCTCCGGCCCAGAGTGTATGGGTACCTCACGGAGGAAAAGGAGTCGCTGCGACAGGGATTCGCGGCGCTGTTCCTCTCCTCTACGGGGGAGCTCGTGGCGGGCATCGCGCTCGCCGGCATCGCCGGCATCCTGGACCAGCTAGTCGGGCTCGCCGTCCTCATACCCGCGGCCATCGGGATGCGGGGCGCCATCTTCGGGGCGATGGGCAGCAGGCTCTCCACCGCGATCCAGACTGGACTCTTCAGCTTCAACCTGCGGCGGGGTGTGCTGGCGGAGAACGTGCAGGCCGCGGTTATACTCTCGCTCATCTCGGGGGTCTTCCTGGCCTTTGCGGCGAGGCTCCTCTGCGACTTCCTCGGGGTCAGAACCGAGCTCTCCGTCTTTGACTACGTCGTCATCTCGACCGTCGGGGGGAGCATAGCCGGGGTGCTGTTGCTCGGGATCACGGTCCTCGTCGCGCGCCTGAGCGTCGCCCGCGGCTGGGACATGGACAACATTGCGGCGCCCATGATCACGGCCTGCGGCGACATTCTGACCCTCCCGGCGCTCGTCGCGGCTACGTATCTGATCGGCATCCCCATCTTCTCGAATGTTCTGGCGGGGTTTTTGATCCTCATAGCCGTGGGTGTCGTGGTGGCCGCGTTTCGTGTCGGAGTGCCCTCGCTCAGACGCATCCTCGCCGAGAGTTTGCCGATACTGGCGATGACGGGGTTGGTGACTATCCTGGTCGGCGTCGCGCTGGAGGACCGCAAGGAGAGCTTCGTGGCGCTGCCCGCCCTCCTTATCCTGCTGCCGGCTTTTCTGCAGGAGGGCGGGGCTCTTGGCGGCATGCTCTCGAGTCGCCTCTCCTCCAAGATACACCTCGGGCTTCTAGCCCCAAGAGGGCTCCCGCCCGTCGCCACCTTCAGGGACTTCACCCTGATCTACACCTTCGCGACCGGCGTCTACCTCTTTATCGGGGGGGCGTCCCACTGGCTGGCCGTGGCCCTCGGCTCCCTGAGCCCGCAGCTTCTGGCGGAGCTCGGGCTCGGGTCGGGTCGGCTCAGCCCCGGCTTCCTCACGATGCTCGGGGTGAGCGCTCTAGCCGGCCTCATAGCCACGACCGCCGCGGCGCTCGCGGCTTACTACGGCTCCATCCTCAGCTACCGGGCCGGGCTCGACCCGGATACCTACGGCATCCCGATCATCACCGCCGCCGTGGACCTGCTCGGCTTCATGAGCCTTATAATTGCACTCGTGGTCTTCCATTTGGTATAGGTTGGGAAGGATGCGCGACTCTAGCCCGAGAAACCTCAAGGACATGCTGGTGGAGGCCAAGAATACCTCGGAGCTGATGGTGGACCTCTCCTACGCGGCGATCTTCTACAACTCCGAGGACCTCTCCGAGGAGGTCTTCAGGCTCGAGGGGCGTCTCAACGGCCTGGTCTTCGACATGCGCAGCCTCGCTATCTTCGCCGCCAGGAGCCACGCCGACGCCGAGCAGATGGCCGGAATCTTGCAGGTCGTTCAAGACATAGAGAAGATCGGCAACGCCGCCTTCGACATAGCCAAGATCGTGGTCAAGAGGCTCGGCATACCGCCGGAGCTGTTACAGGATATACCTGAGGCCGAGGAGATCCCCTCCCGCGTGCGCATCCACTCCGAGAGTTCGCTGGATGGGCGCTCTCTGGGCGAGGTGGACCTCCCTGTCGAGACGGGGATGCGCCCCATAGCCATCAGGCGCGACGACGAGTGGGACTTCAATGCCGAGCCCGAGGATGTGCTGCGGGCCGGAGACGTGCTCTTCGTGCAAGGTCCGCCGGAGGGGGTGGCGGAGATCAGGGAGCTCGCCGGCGCCCGCCCCGCCGAGGCGGCACCCGCGTCCACCCAGAACGGGGGTAGGCTCTCCGAGCTCGAGCGGGCGGTGGACATCCTCATCGAGATGAAGAACCTCTCGGAGGTCGCCGTCGGCCTCGCCTACTCGGCCCTCCTCTACAACGACGCCGGGCTAGCCCGCGAGGTCGTCTCCATAGAGGACGAGATGGACGAGATGCGCTACCGGCTGGAGCGCTGGATCCTCCTCGCCGCCAGCCACGTCGAAGACCCCTCGCGCCTGCGCGGCATGCTCCACCTCTCCATCGCCGCCGAGGCTATCAGCGATGGCGCCCAGGAGATGGTGTGGATGGTGGAGAAGGGAGAGGAGATCCACCCCGTACTCTCAGCGGCCGTGGAAGAGTCGGACGAGGTGGTGATCAAGCTCACCGTCGCACTCGGCTCCCCCGCCGACGGCAAGACACTGGGCGCCCTGAAGCTCGAGACCGAGACGGGCATGTTCATACTCGCGGTGAACCGGGGCGGACGCTGGACGTACCGTCCGAGAGGCACCTTTAGCCTGCGCGGCGGGGATACGGTGCTCGCAACCGGCGCCCCTGAGGGTCTCGAGCCACTCGCCGAGCTCTTCGGCCAGGAGCTGGAGGAATCCGAGTAGCGAGGAGCGGCCCTCAGAAGGTCAGCGCCAGGGAGCTTCTCCTCTTCGGGGCCCCGCTCGGCATGCTCGGTGGCTTCCTGTACTGGCAGCTTCTCAGCCGCTCTGCAGGGCTGGCGCCTGAGCTCAGGGAGGACTCTAACGACCTCGGGATCTACCGCCAAGCCGGCGAGGCGATCCTGCGCGGAGAGATCCCCTACCGGGACTTCTTCCTGGAGTACCCGCCCGGCAGTCTTCTGGCCTTCGTCCCACCAGCCCTTCTGAGCTCGAGCAAGGCGAGCTACATTGACGTTTTCTCCTCGGAGATGGCCCTCGTCCTGGTCTTGACGCTCGTCCTGACGGCGCTCGCGGCCCGAAGGCTCGGTGTACCCTGGATGCTCCCTGCCGCGAGCGTCGCTGCAGGGGCGATCATGCTCTACCCCGTGGCCGTAACCCGCTACGACGCCGTCATCGCCCTCTCGCTGGCGACGGCAGCTCTCTGCGCCTCGTCTGGCAGACGATACCTCGCCTACGCTGCGCTGGGCCTCGGTACGGCGGCAAAGCTCGTGCCCGCTCTCGCGACGGTGCCGCTGGCGGCCTCCCGGCGCACGGCGGCGCGCGGGTACGCGGTCTTCTTCGGAATCCTCGCGGTCTTCTTCGTGCCCGCCCTGCTGCTCGGGGGCGAGGCTCTCGCCGAGAGCTTCGCGTATCACGCGGACCGGGGCGTGCAGGTAGAGAGCGTCTCGTCGTCGGTACTGATGCAGCTCGGCTGGGTGAGCGGGGTGGTCTTCGAGTACGGCGCCTTCGAGGTCCAGGGGCCAGGTGCCGAACTCGCGGGCGACCTGAGCCTGCCCGTCACCGGGATCCTGCTCCTCGTTACGGCCTTCGTTGCGTACCGGCGCGGGGGCTTCGGGGCGTTCCCACGATACGCTGCGGCGCTTATACTTGCGTTCATGCTCGGCTCCAAGGTCCTCTCGCCGCAGTACGTGGTCTGGCTCCTTCCCCTCGTTCCCCTGAGCGCGGGCGGCGCCTCTCGCCTCGCCGTCTCGGTGGTCTACCTGGCGGCCTGCTACCTCACGAGCCAGGTCTTCCCCGCTCACTACGGCGACCTCCTCAACCTCCGGTTCCCAGGTCCCGAACTCCTGCTCGCCCGGAACCTGCTCCTCGTCCTGCTGTGGTGCCTGCTGCTCCTGTTGCCGGACGGCGCAC
>DASTQK010000092.1:0-5203 GCA_035761765.1 Rubrobacteraceae bacterium | reverse complement strand
GGCTCGCGAGCTGCTCGGCCGCGTGCTCGGCGACTACGAGATCGTAGAGACGCGCAAGGGAACGGCGCTCGCAGGGCTCGCGTACCGGCGCCCGTTCGACTACGTGCCCGTGGAGCGAGCCGAAGAGCACGAGAACCTCTGGACCGTCGTTCTCGGGGAGCACGTCACCACGACCGAGGGCACGGGGCTCGTGCACACCGCCCCGGCCTACGGCGAGGAGGACGCCCGCCTCGGCCAGCGCTACGGTCTGCCCACGATCCACCCCGTAAAGCCCGACGGGAAGTTCGACGAGCGCGTCGGGCCGTTCGCGGATGTCTTCGTCAAGGACGCGGACGCCGGGCTCGTCGAAGAGCTTCGAGAGAAGGGTCTGCTCTTGAGGGCGGAGGAGCTGGAGCACGCCTACCCACACTGCTGGCGGTGCGGCACGCCGCTTCTGTACTACGCGAAAAGGGCGTGGTATGCCCGGACGACGGCCGTGCTCGACGAGCTGCTCTCCGAGAACGAGAAGATCAACTGGGTCCCCGAGCACGTGAAGTGGGGCCGCTTCGGCGACTGGCTCAAGAACAACATCGACTGGGCCTTGAGCCGCGAGCGCTACTGGGGCACGCCGCTCCCGATCTGGCGCACCGAGTCAGGCGACGTCGTCGTCATCGGCAGCACGGAGGAGCTTGATGAGTTGGCGATGGACCCCGTGCCCGACGACCTGCACCGCCCCTACATAGACGCGGTACGCATCCGCCACCCCGAGACCGGCGAGGAGGCGCGTCGCGTCCCCGAGGTCCTCGACGCCTGGTTCGACTCGGGGAGCATGCCGTTCGCCCAGTGGGCCTACCCGCGCGCGCAAGGCAGCGAGGAGCGCTTCGAGCGGCGGTTCCCGGCCGACTACATCTGCGAGGCCGTGGACCAGACGCGCGGCTGGTTCTACTCGCTGCACGCCGTCTCGACGATGCTCTTCGGCAGGTCCTCGTACAGGACGTGCCTGGTCCTCGGGCACATCCTGGACGCCGAGGGCAAGAAGATGAGCAAGTCGCTGGGCAACGTCATAGACCCCTGGGATCTCTTCGAGAAGCAGGGCGCCGATGCACTCAGGTGGGCGCTCTACACCGCCACGAGCCCGGGCAACACGCGTCGCTTCTCCGAGGACCAGGTCGACGAGGCCGTCCGCAAGTATTTGCTCACCCTCTGGAATACCTACTCGTTCTTCGTCACCTACGCCCGCATAGACGGCTTCGACCCGAAGAAGGACTACGTATCTCCCGAGGACAGGAGCCTGATGGACCGCTGGGCGCTCTCCGAGCTGCAGCTGACCACGCGGACGGTAACCGAGAGGCTCGACGCTTACGACGTGACGGCGGCAGGGAGGGCGCTCGGAGATTTCGTAGACGAGCTCTCGAACTGGTACGTGAGGCGCAGCCGCCGCCGCTTCTGGAAGGGCGAGGACGACCTGGACAAGAAGGCCGCCCACTCCACCCTCTACGAGTGCCTGACCTCGGTCGCCAGCCTCACCGCCCCCTTTACCCCGTTCGTCGCCGAATCGCTCTACCAGAACCTCGTCGTGAACGTCGAGGACGGGGTCCCAGAGAGCGTGCACCTCGCCGACTGGCCAGAGGTCAGGGAGGAGCTCGTCGACAGGGACCTCTCCGAACGCATGTCCGCGGCGAGGCGCGTGGTGAGCCTCGGCCGGGCGGCCCGCAACGCCGCAGCCATAAAGACCCGCCAGCCCCTGCGGGAGGTCGTGGTCGTGCCGGCCGGCGAGGATAAAGGCTTTCGGAGCGGGGTCGAGAGACTGCAGGAGGTAGTGCTCGACGAGCTCAACGTCAAGGAGTTGCGCTTCGGCGAGCCACAGGACGTGGTCGCCTACGACCTCAAGCCCAACCTCGGGGTAGTCGGACCCAAGTACGGTCGCCTCGTTCCCGGCATAAGGGAGGCCCTGGCGCAGGCGCCGCCCGAGGTCGGCGCGAGGGCAGCGGCCGGGGAGCCCGTGAGGGTGGAGGCGGACGGGCAGGAGGTATCGCTCTCTTCAGAGGAACTGCTCGTCGAGCCCAAGGAGAGGGAGGGCTACGCCCTCGCGCGCGAGGGCGATCTCTCGGTAGCGCTGAGCACCGAGCTCGACGAGGGGCTTCTCGACGAGGGACTCGTGCGAGAGCTGGTCCACAAGGTGCAGAACCTCAGACGCGAGAAGGGTCTCGAGATAGAGGAGAGCGTCAGGGTCGGGCTCTCGGGGAGCCAGCGCATCTCGGGTCTGCTCGAGGGACGCTGGGGCGACTACTTCAGAGCCGAGGTGCTCGCGCGCGAGCTCGACCTCGACGACGGCACCCCGGACGGCGAGACCCTCGAGGTCGACGGGGAGGCGCTGCACATCACGCTGGCGCCGCTCGGAAGGTAGAAGCCCGGCCAAGTCGGGTATGATGTAGGAACCCGAACGACAGGGAGGTTTTGCGTGTTTGGCAGAAAGAGCCGGGCAGAGAGACTGAGAGAGCAGGCAGAGTCCACGCCCCTGGTCCCGATGGCGGCGCTGGGAGCCGCCTACGCTGGCGCCAGGCCCATCATCGAGCGCCTGCTATACGACGACGACCTCAGGAACAACATCCGCGTCTTTATCGAGTCGGCACGGAAAATAATCGACGAGCTCTCAGACGAGGATCCCTCCGACATACTCACCCGGCTCTGGGACGACGACAAGCTCCGCAAGCAGGTTGAGGCGGCGGCGGAGGCCGCCCAGGAAGGCAGCAAGCGGGTGCGCGGCGAGCGGGTGCGCAGGAGCGGCGGCGGCGGCCGGCTACTGCTTCTGCTCCTCGTGGCTGCCGTAGGCTTCCTGTTTCTGAACCCGCGTACCGGTCCGCAGGCCCGAAAGTTCGCCAGGGAAGCCTACGGCTCCGTGACCTCCGGCGAGTAGGCCTCAGGCGTTCTCGGCAGGAGGTTGGAATGCCGGGTACCGGAGCTCGACCTCCCGGTCGAAGGCATGCCGGTCCTCGCTCCCGCCGTCCGTGAAGGTGGCGCGAAGGGTAGCGAGGCCGGCCTCGACCTCTCTGCGCGCCCGCTCGGCGCGGTTGCGGGCGCTCTCGCTGGGCGTCCCGGCCTTCTCCAGGCGCTCGGCCCTCTCCCTCAGACGCTCCGCCCGCTCGAAGAGCGTGGCATGTGCGCTCGCGTACTCGCGGATCGCCGCGGCCGCCCGCGAGCGCAGCGCGGGCTCGTCGACAGGGACAGCAGCTTCCTCGCCACGACGCCGGCGGCCGATAAACCTGCCCAGCGCGCGCCGAACGCTCCCGGGAAAGGAGCGCAGCGCGACTGCCGCGAAAGGCGGTAAACTCTCCTCGCTCATGGCACACATAATAAACCCTCGCGCGCTGATCGTCGTGTACTCGCTCTTTGCGCTCCTCCTCGGGGGGTGCTCGGGCGTCCTCGGGGTTGACCCCAGGGAGCAGGCCAACGACGCGATCGTCGAGGCGAACGAGTCCATAGCGGCGCACAACCAGCTCTTCGAGCAGGCCCGCGACACCTACGCGGACGTCAAGGAGCAGATAGAGGCCGGCGAAGACCCCTCCGGCGAGAGAGACCGCATCACCGAGGCCAAGAACACCCTCGAGGAGGCACGCGGCAACCTCGGCGACGCCAGGGAGTCGCTCGCCGGCGTCCAGGACCTCGACGTGGACCGGACCATAAAGCGGTACGCGCGCCTGCTCTCTGAGGCCATGGACGCTCAGCTCGCCGCCGAGGCCAAGGAGGTAGAGTTCTACGACCTCCTCGAAGAGGACCCTGCACTCGAGAACAACCGCGAGCAGGCCCTGGAACTCCTGGAAGAGATCGGGGCCGGCTACGAGAAGGCCGAGAAGACCTACGCTGAAGCCCAGGAGCTGGCCGACTCCAACCCGGAGGTCATAGAGGCAGTGCCAGAAGACGGAAACGCCTCGTAGAGGCGGCTGCATCAGCCGATCAGCACTCTCCACGCCTCCGCTTTCAGCTCTTGATTCTGGGCCGAGGCGCGGAGCGCCGTGCTAGCCCGCCTCCTGGCAGGCGGGGCAGGTATAGGTGCCACGGCCGGCGACGCGCGACTTGACGATCTCGGCGCCACACCTCGGGCACGGCTCGCCCGCGCGGGTAAAGACCTTGAGCTGGTGCTGGAACTTGCCTGTCTCGCCGAACGCGTCGTGGTAGGAGTCGAAGGTCGTCCCCCGCAACTCGATGGCCCGCCCGAGGATGTCGCGCGTCGCGGAGTGGATGGCCTCTATCTCCCCCGCGCTCAGGGTGTTCGCCCTGCGCGCGGGGTGGACGCACGCGGCGAAGAGAACCTCATCAACGTAGATGTTGCCCAGACCGGCGATTATCGACTGGTCGAGGAGTAGCCCCTTGACGGACGCCTTCCTGTTCAGGGCTCTCGCCAGGTACTCCGGGGTGAAATCGTCCGAGAAGGGGTCCGGGCCGAGGCGGGAGATCAGGGGATGCTCGGTCACCCTGCCCGGCTCGTAGAGGTAAAAGTAGCCGAGCCAGAGCCTGGTGAAGGCCAGGACGAGCCCGCCCTCGAACTCCAGGACGGCGGTGTTGATCCTGTCCGGCCCGGTCCAGGCCGGGAGCCGCAGGACGCGCCCGGAGATCACGAGGTGGATGACCCCGACGACGTCCCCGAAGTCGAGGAGCGTGATCTTGCCTCGCCTCCCCGTCCCCCGCAGCTTCTTTCCGACGAGTCTTCTCTCGAACTCCTCGGGCTCGACGTTGGTCACATCCGGCCTGAAAACCCCGGCGCGCAACACCTTGCGCCCGGCGGCCAGAGCCTCTACGTCCTCCGAGATGACCGTAACCTCGGGTAGCTCCGGCACCTAGAGGCGCTCCCCCAGCAACTCCTCCAGATACGAGGCGACGCCGTCCTCGTGTACCGGCGGGGCCACGGCGTCTGCGGCCTCGCGCACCTCGTCCGTCATCCCCCCCACCGCGACCCCGTGTCCGACGAAGCGGAGCATGTCTATGTCGTTGTCCGCGTCACCGAAGGCGATGGTGCGCCTCGGGTCTATCCCCCAGTGCTCGCACAAATACGCGAGGGCCCCGGACTTGGTTCCTTCCAGGCCACCGACCTCGACGTAGTGCGGCAGACTTCGCGTCACGAAGAGCCTGCCGCGAAAGGCCTCGCGTGCCTCCTCGAGCCAGCCCTCGACGTCGTCGGGATGATCGACGATTACGAGCTTGGTCGGCTCCTCTCCGCCGTCTCGCA
>DASTQK010000091.1:0-3223 GCA_035761765.1 Rubrobacteraceae bacterium | reverse complement strand
CAGGTCAGTAGCAGCGGCTATTCGGCGGCCAAAAGCGAGCTTGAGAAGCTGGCCAACCGCAGCGCCCACATGGGTAGGCTTGAGTAGGACGCCAAGCGCGTGCTGGACTTCTACGCCGCCACGATCTCAGCGGGCGGCCTTGGGGACCTGACGCCAGCCGAGCGCACGGCCCTATACAAGCGGCTAAGGTTGCGGGTAACGGTAGAGCCGGACGGCTCGCTCACGGTCGAAGGCGAGCCCACACGGGAAGAGGCCGAGCGCGTCGAGAGGGCGGCGGAATCGTTGCACTCCGAGACCAACGGCAGACCGCCCGTCTAGCGCGCTGGTCAGCAGTTCGGGTTACCTATCCCGGGGATGGCGAAGATCTGTTCACTCAACCTGCCGCGAGAACATCGGTTGGAGAAGCGTTTTACCGAGAGGAGGTTGAGCCACGCTCGGAGTGCCGGGCACTACTGTCGCGTTTCCTGAGGACAAAGTATATCTCGGTGCCGAAGAGCACGCCCCCGATGGGGCTCGCGAACTGCCGCGCGATCTCGAAGGTCTCGGAGAGCTTGATCCGCAACCTGCGGTGGTCGAAGCCCGTGTGGTGGAAATGGTAGGGTAGTCCGGGCGTGATCTCCCGCACCGGCCGCCGCTTGGGTGGTCTGCCTAGCACCGCACGCAGTACGTTTCCCGGCCTGGCGTCAAACGAGCCGTAACGCCGCGTCATCCTGAACAGGCCCTTTATGAGGGCCGGGACGAACAGTTCGTTTGGCACCCCCACGACCAGGGTGCCTTCCCTCCCCAGCAGGCGATCGATCTCCCTTATTGCACGCACCGTCTCGCGGCGCGGCAGGTGCTCGAAGACCTCCAGACAGAACACATAGCGGAACTTCCTCCCCTTCAGCCTCCGCAGCGAGGGAAGAACAACCACGTTCTTGAAGCCCGAGAGGTTCTGCCTCGCTTCTTCGAGCAGATCCGGGGACGGCTCGTAACAGACCACTTTGGCACGCGGGAACCGGCCGGCGAGGATCCTGCTCAGCTCGCCACTCCCGCCCCCGAAGTCCAGGAACCTGCCCGCGAAATCCTCGCCGAGGTCGTCGAGCACAGATAGAGCGTCGCGCAGGCGCCGCCGCTGCAGATAGCTCTTGACGGGGTTCCTGTCGTGGACGGTGATGCTGGAGTAGCGCGAAGGCCACGTCGGCTCGATCCCTCCGCCCTGTACCGGCCTTAGCTCGAGAAAAGCCTTCCGCGCAGACAACCCCAGCAGCCGGATCACCGCCAGGGCCAGCCGGTACCGCCACCCATACTTCTCGCGCAGCGCCCTGTCGGCCACCTCGTGCTCGGCCCGGTCGAGAACGCGAGCCTCGGCCCTGACCTCCTCGCCCCGAGGACGTCCCCTGAACGTACTAGGGGCGAGGGTCACCTGCGGGTCGTTGCGGATACGCTTCGCCTTCCCGGACCGGGCGTCCGTGAAGATGTAGAGGCGGTCGTCGGCGTACCTGACGACCGCGAACCAGACCGGTATGGGGACCGGTTCCCCGCTCTTGCGGTAGGTAGTCAGACGCGCATACCGGTGGCCTTCGAGGTGCTCGAAGGAGCAGCTCTCCCCACTCATCCCGACGGGTAGTGGGGCAGGTTGCCCTCGGGCATCTCGCGCAGCGGCGGGGCTTGGCTATCCCTCTCGGAGAGCACCGGCGCGTCGGCGGGCCACTCGATCCCTATCTCCGGGTCGTTCCAGAGGACGATGCCTTCCGCCGAGGGTGCGTAATAGTCCGTGCACTTGTAGAAAAAGAGGGCGTCCTCGCCCGTTACGAGGAAGCCGTGGGCGAAGCCAGGGGGTACGTAGAACTGGCGCTTGTTCTGTGCAGAGAGCGTCACGCCAGTCCACTCTCCGAACGTTGGGGAGCCGACCCTGATGTCTACCGCGACATCGAAGACCTCCCCCCGCAGGACGGAGACGAGCTTGCCCTGGGGCTGGGGGTTTTGGAAGTGGAGACCGCGTAGCACCCCGCGGGCGGAGTACGAGAGGTTGTCCTGGACAAAGCGGTCGGGCAGACCGGTCTCCTCGTAGCGCTTCCTATTCCAGGTCTCCATGAAGAAGCCACGCTCGTCCCCGAACACTTTGGGCTCGATTATCAGGACCCCGGGGAGGTTGGTCTCGACCACGTTCATAAGAGGGACCCTGGGCTCCTGAGCAACTCGAGGAGATACTGACCGTAGTTGTTCCTGCTCATCGTCAGGGCGAGGCGCTCGAGCTGTTCGGCGTCTATGTAGCCGTGGCGGTAGGCGATCTCCTCCGGGCAGCCTATCTTCAGCCCCTGCCTCAGCTCGAGGGTCTCTATGAAGCTTGCCGACTGCATCAGCGACTCGTGGGTCCCGGCGTCGAGCCACGCCATGCCCCTCCCCATTACCTCGACGCGGAGCTGGTCGCGCTCCAGATACGCCAGGTTGGCGTCGGTAATCTCGAGCTCACCTCTCCCCGAGGGCGCAAGACTCGCCGCTATGTCCAGGATCTGGTTGTCGTAGAAGTAGAGACCCGTGACTGCGTAGTGGGAGCGGGGGCTCTTGGGCTTCTCCTCGATACTGAGTACGGTGCCGTTCCCATCGAACTCGACGACCCCATAGCGCTCTGGGTCCCTGACGTAGTAGCCGAAGACCGTAGCGCCTTCTTCGCGGCTGACCGCACGCTCCAAGAGCTCTCCGAAGCCCTGCCCGTAGAAGATGTTGTCCCCGAGCACGAGCGAGACGTTGTCCGCTCCGACGAACTCCCGCCCGATGATGAAAGCCTGCGCGAGCCCCTCGGGTCTCGGCTGCTCAGCGTAGGAGAAGTTCACGCCCCAGCGAGAGCCGTCACCGAGAAGCTCCTCGAAGCGGGGCAGGTCGTGGGGGGTGGAGATAACGAGTATGTCGCGGATCCCGGCGAGCATAAGGGTGGATAAAGGGTAGTAGATCATGGGCTTGTCGTAGACGGGCAAGAGCTGTTTGCTGATGGTCAAGGTCAGAGGATATAACCGAGTGCCGGAGCCGCCAGCGAGAACGATTCCCTTCACGAAGACCGCCTGTCCCCGAGGCCTAGCCTTTCCCCCCTGTAACTCCCCGAGAGCACGCCCTCGCACCACTCCCTGTTCTCAAGATACCACCTCACGGTCTTCTCCAGCCCGCTCTCGAAGGTCTCCTCAGGTCTCCAGCCGAGCTCGCGCTCTATCTTGGCGGCGTCTATGGCATATCTCCTGTCGTGGCC
>DASTQK010000090.1:0-2120 GCA_035761765.1 Rubrobacteraceae bacterium | reverse complement strand
TACGAAGAGGACCTGAATACGACCCCGTTCCTGGCCGGGCTCGCACGGCAGAGCCTCCTCTTCGAACAGGCCTACGCTGTGGTGCCTCACACCTCGAAGGCGCTCGTGGCCTCCCTGTGCGGGGTGTCCCCGCCGCTGGACACCCGGAGGACCGAGTCCGAACCGGACGCCATACCGGGCCGCTGCCTGCCCGAGCTCCTCGAAGACCACGGCTACCGGACCGCCTTCTTCCAGTCGGCGACCGAGAAGTTCGAGCGACGCTCACAGCTCGTCGAGAACCTGGGATACGAGGACTTCTACGCGACGGAGGACATGAGCAAGAAGGGCTACGACAAGGCGAACTATTTCGGCTACGAGGACGACATCATGCTGGAGCCGAGCAGGGAGTGGCTCCAGCAGAACGGTGACGAGCCGTTCCTGGCGACCTACCTGACGGTAACGGCGCACCACAACTACGTCGTCCCCGACACCTACGGCAAGAGGAAGTTCGCCGAGGACGAGGAGCTCAACCGCTACCTGAACACGGTACGCTACCAGGACTTCTTCCTGCGCAACCTCTTCGATCAGTACAAAGAGCTCGGGCTCTACGAGAAGACGACGTTTATCGTGTTCGGGGACCACGGAGAGGGCTTCGAGGAGCACGGCCTAAAGCAACACGACAACACCATCTACGAGGAGGGGCTCCACATACCTCTGGTAATCCACGAGCCCGGTCGCTGGGCGAACGGAGAGACGGTCGAGCCGGCGGTGAACGAGCTGGACGTACTTCCCACGGTGGCTGACCTGCTTGGTTATGAGGTCCGCGGCAGCCCCTACCCCGGGGCCTCGATGCTCTCGCAACCCGAGGGCCGCACGCTTATGGCTAGCTGCTACCACGAGCATACGTGCCTGGCGAGCATCAGGGACAAAGAGAAGTACGTCTACAACTTCGGCAACAAGCCCGACGAGTACTTTGACCTCTCGAATGACCCCTACGAACGCAACAACATCATCGAGCAACAGGGTGATGAGAAGATAGAAACCCTCCGCGATGACCTGCTGGCCTGGGAGGGCAGGGTCGAGGCTTCCTACGAGCGACAGAGTTCGGGTGAGGAGACCACGGCCTCAAAATAGAGCGGCCTGCAAATGGGTCGCGCCTTGCGCAGAGCAGGTCCCAACGTTTCTGAGAGGTCCCAGTACCCTGAAGCCCTCTATCTTTCGGAGGCGCGTTCTCTGCGCAATCCGTTCCAGGCCAGTCTAGCCAGGGCGCAGCGCATAACCTAGACTATGCCGCGGCATAGTCTACGACGAGATCTCAGGAGGATGGATGGGCGGGCTGCTCGAAGGCAAGAAGGTACTGGTAACCGGCGTCCTGGACCGGCGCTCCATCGCCTTCGCGGCGGCACGCCTCGCGACCGAGCAGAGCGCACAGATAGCCCTGAGCAGCTTCGGGAGGGTTATGAACCTCACAGCCCGCACCGCCAAACGCCTCGACCCCGAGCCGCCCATCCTCGAGCTCGATGTCAACAAGCCGGACGACATACAGGCGGTAGCGAACGACCTCAAAGAGCGCTGGGGCGAGCTCGACGGGCTAGTTCACGCCATAGCCTTCGCCCCCGAGGACGCCCTCGGAGGAAACTTCCTCGCGGCCGAGTGGCCCTCCGTAGCGACGGCCCTGCAGACCTCCGCCTACTCGCTCAAGGCCCTCGCGGTCGGTCTCGCCGACCTGATGAAGCCCGGCTCCTCGGTCGTCGGTCTCGACTTCGACGCCCGCGTAGCGTGGCCCGCCTACGACTGGATGGGCGTCGCGAAGGCCGCCCTCGAGTCCACCTCCCGCTACCTCGCGCGTGACCTCGGCGAGAGGGGCATCAGGGTCAACCTCGTCTCCGCCGGCCCCATAAAGACTCTGGCCGCCAAGGGCATCAGCGGCTTCGAGGAGATCGAGGGCGAGTGGGGACGGCAGGCCCCGTTGGGCTGGAACACGGGTGACCCCGAGCCGGTTGGCCGCGCGGTCGTAAGCCTTCTCTCCGACTGGTGGCCAGCCACCACAGGCGAGCTCATCCACGTCGACGGCGGCTACCACGCGATGGGAGCGCCGATAAGGTAGCTATCGGCCCTCAGCAAGTTGTGGGACGGCCACG
>DASTQK010000089.1:0-4205 GCA_035761765.1 Rubrobacteraceae bacterium | reverse complement strand
GGCGCGGCCCGCTCTTAGCAACATGGGCTCGGTGAAGACATCACCCATGAGCTGTATGCCGACCGGGAGCCCTTCGGAGAGGCCGCCGGGGACGCTTATGGCTGGTATCCCGGCCAGGCTCGCGGGCACGGCGCAGATGTCCTGCAGGTACATCGCGAGCGGGTCCTCCGTCTTGGCGCCAAGCTCGAATGCTACGGAGGGCGAGGTCGGCGAGAGCAGGACGTCGTAGCGGTGGAAGGCCGCCTTGAAGTCCTCGATCATCTTCGTGCGCACCTTCTGGGCCTGGGCGTAGTAGGCGTCGTAGTAGCCGGAGGAGAGAGCGTAGGTGCCGAGCATGATCCTCCGCTTCGCCTCGGCCCCGAAGCCCTTCTCCCGCGTCCTGCGGTACATCTCATGCACCCCGTCAGCCGGAACTCGCAAACCGTAGCGAACGCCGTCGAAGCGAGCCAGGTTGGAGGAGACCTCCGCGGGGGCGATGATGTAGTACGCCTCCAGCGCGTAGTAGGCGTGCGGCAAGCTGACCTCCCCCACCTCCGCCCCGGCGTCCTCCAGACCTTCGGCTACCCGGCTCGTGACCTCGCGTACTCCAGCGTCGATCCGCTCGTCCACGAGCTCCGTCACGACGCCGACGCGCAATCCGGAGACGCCATCCTCGAGACGCGCCAGGTAATCCGGGACCTCGACGTTGGCGCTCGTGGAGTCGTGGGGGTCGTGGCCGGCGATGGCCTGCAGGAGGAGCGCCGCGTCGCGCACGTCACGGGTCATCGGCCCGATGCAATCGAGGGAGGAGCCGAAGGCAATGAGCCCGTAACGCGAGACCCGCCCGTAGGTTGGTTTCAGCCCGACGATGCCGCACAGCGCCGCCGGCTGGCGCACCGAGCCGCCCGTGTCGGTGCCGAGCGCCCACCAGCCCTCGCCCGCCGCGACCGCAGCCGCCGAGCCGCCAGAGGAGCCGCCGGGGACGCGGCTCGGGTCCCAGGGGTTGCGGGTCGGGCCGTAGGCCGAGTTCTCCGTCGAGGAGCCCATCGCGAACTCGTCCATATTGGACTTGCCGACCATGATCGGGGCCTCACCGAAGTTCAGGAGCGCCGAAGCGTCATAGAGTGGCTCGAAGTTCTCGAGGATCTTCGAGCCGCACGTCGTCCTCTCCCCGCGTGTCGAGAGCACGTCCTTGACGACCAGCGGTACGCCCTCCCAGGGTTTGATCCCACCGTTCCCTACCCGCTCGTCCACGGCCTCGGCCCGCCGCAGCGCCAGCTCGGGTGTCCGGGTGATAAAGGCGTTGATCTCCGTCTCTACCTCTTCGACGCGCGCGTTCGCGGCCTCCGCGGCTTCACGGGCCGCGACCTCCCCGGAGGTCACCTTCTCCGCCAGCTCGTAGGCTCTCAGGTTCAGCAGCTCGCTCATCTCAGTCGATCCTCGGGACCGCGAAGAGGCCGTCTATGGGCTCGGGTGCGGGGGCGAGCGCTTCTTCGCGGGTGAGCTCGCCGCGCGGCTCGTCCGGGCGAAAGACGTTCGTCAGGTTGAGCGGGTTAGCCGTCGGCGGCACGTCCTCGAGGCTTAGCTCCCGTATCTTCTCTATGCTGTCCAGGATCGCGCCGAGCTGCTCGCCCATCCTCTTTACCTCTTCGTCGGTGAGCCCCAGCCGGGCTAGACTGGCGACGTGCCGCACCTGCTCCTCGCTTATCATCTCTCGTTCTCTCCCGCTCTCGCGTGCAAAGACTTATCTTAGCGCAGCTTCCGCCGCCGTCCGGGCGGCCTCGAGCGCGTTGTGCAACAACATCGCCCGCGTCATCGGGCCGACGCCGCCAGGGACCGGGGATATCCAGGCGACTACAGGCTCGACCTCCTCGAAGCGCACGTCTCCGACGAGCCCACCTTCCTTCCGCCTGTGGATTCCGACGTCCACGACTGCGGCCCCCTGCTTGACGTGCTCGACCCCCACCATCTCGCGTCGTCCCGCGGCGACGACGAGCACGTCGGCGCGGCGGGTGACCGAAGGCAGATCGCGGGTACGCGAGTGAGAGACGGTGACGGTGGCATCCTCACGCAACAACAGCTGCGCGAGGGGTTTGCCGACGAGGTTCGAGCGTCCGACGACGACCGCCTCGGCGCCCGCTAGCGGGACGCCGTAGGCCTTCAGCAACCTGATGATCCCGTGCGGGGTGCACGGAAGTAGACTCGGCAAGCCAACGGCGAGCCGGCCCGCGCTCATGGGGCTCAGGCCGTCCACATCCTTGGCGGGGTCTATGCGGGAGATCAGGGGTACGGCGTCGAGGCCAACCGGCAGGGGAAGCTGGATAAAGAAGCCTGAGACGGCCGGGTCCCCGTTGAGCCGCCCGACGAGCGCTGCGAGGTCGTCCTGAAGCACATCCCCAGGGAAGCGGTGAACCCTCGAATCTATGCCTACCTCGGCAGAGTCGCGCTCCTTCGAGGAGACGTAGGTAACAGAAGCCGGGTCTTCACCGACCAGGACCACGTCGAGGCGCACGGGGACGCCGTGCTCTTTGAGTTCGGCTACACCCCCTGCGACCTCGGCGCGCACCTCGGCCGCGACGGCCTTGCCGTCCAGGATCTCTGCCACGCGCTAGAGTACTGCGAGGAGCTTGGGGGCGACCTGCTTCTTGCGGCTCATGACGCCGGGGAGGTCGATAACGCCCTCTCTGGCCCTGGCGTCGAACGCCTTCTCGACAGGGGCGCAGTAACCAGCGCACAGCAGCTCCGTGCCTCCCTCGATGATATCCGTGACCATGAGCGCCGCGAAGACGTAGCCGTTCTGCGCGCGCATATCTTCGAGCGCTTCGAGCAGCTCTTCCTTGCGCTCGAGCAGGCTGGTCCCCACGGTCTCCACCTGCGAGACGCTCATCTTCTCCCCTGAGCTCGTCCCGTACTCCTTGGCGTCCCGGTTCACGATCTCCTCCGCCGAGAGCTCCGAGACGTCCGAGGAGGCCTCGAACATCTCCATCCCGAACTCCCTGGCGTCCAGATCCAGCATCTCCTCCAGGTAGTTGACGACCTCGTGGTCGCGCTCGGTCGCGGTCGGCGAGTTGAGGACGACAGTGTCCGAGAGCACCGCCGCCAGCAACATCATAGCCGTGCTCTCGTCCGGCCTCAGCCCGCTCGCCTTGAAGCGCTCCACGATAAGGGTCGCCGTCGAGCCCACGGGGTCGAAGGTGGCCGGGATAGGGCTTTTCGTCTCGATATCGCCGATGTGGTGGTGGTCCAGGATCTCGACGACCCGCGCCTTCTCCACGCCCTTGACGCTCTGCCCTGTCTCGGCGTGGTCCACCAGCAGCACGCGCCGCGGCTCGGGGTTGACGAGGTCGGTGCGCGAGACAAGGCCGATCGGGACGTTGTCTGCGTCCACGGCGATGGCAGCCCGGTAGTGGACGTCCATCACGGCCCCGGTGATGTCAGGAAGCAGATCGTCCGGGTCGACCGTCAGCGGGTTCTCGCTCATGATCTCCCAGCACGGGACGGAGAGCTGGATCATGCGGCTCGTCACGTAGGAGTCCAGCGGGGAGAGAACGACCGTCGCATCCCTCTGCTCGGCCATCCGCAACACCTCGTCGTCCGGCCTCACCCCGTTTGAGACGACCAGGACCTCGGCACCGAGCTCCACGGCCCGGCGCTGGGCGTCGGGCCTGTCGCCCACAACCACGAGGTCCCCCGACCTTATATGCTGTCCCATGGACCCGACGTCGCGTGCGATCACCCAGAGCCTCCCGGAGGAGGCGCGATCGCTACCCACGAGCAGTTCTCCTTCGAGGACATCCACTATCGCCCCGACAGCGACCGGGGTGCTCTCGAAGTTCGAAGGCTCCCGCGACTCCCTGACGTACATGCGCGCCAGGTCCCTCTCCGTGATGATCCCGACCAGCGCGCCGTCGTCGTCTACTATGGGGAGCTGGCCGATGTTCCGCTTGGCCATCGCGAGCCCGACGTTGCGCAAGGGGTCGTCCCTGTGCGCCGTGATCAGCTCCTCCTTCATCACGTCCTTGACCCGGAGCATGATGTGCCGCAGAAGGGCAGGGCTCTTGGCCCCGCTCTTCTTCAGAGCCCACGCGGTCTGGGAGTTGACATCCCCCAGACGGGCCGGCACGTAGAGGTTGTCCGGATCTACGAGGTTCTTGTACTCGGCGTAAGCGATGGCAGAGGCTATGGAATCCGTATCGGGATTCTTGTGACCCGTAACGTAGATGTGC
>DASTQK010000088.1:0-6335 GCA_035761765.1 Rubrobacteraceae bacterium | reverse complement strand
CGCTCTTCTTGGAGCGTATCCTTATGGAATGCGCGATGTTTTCCTTCGTCGCAGTCCTCACGTGATTGATCGTGACGAGCTGCCCCTTCTCTATGGCGTCTAGCTCGACTTTCTCACCGCCCAGCTTGACCCTGACCCTGTCCGGCTTGTATGTAAAGGTCTTAGCCGTGCCGTTCTTACGTTTGACCGTGAGGTTGTCCCTATCCGGTAGAATGCTCGTCACGCTACCTTTAAACAACCCCCAACTAGGGGCTGCTTGCGTTGCGTCCTCTTTGCCCGTCGCCTCCTCGTATTGATCGTTCTGCGCCGTTTGCTCGCCTTGGGAGCCTTCGGACTGGTCGTTCTGCTGACCCTGCTCTCCCCCTCCTCCGCACCCGACCAACAGCAGCGACCCTGCGACCAAGCCCACAGCCAGCAAATACCTCGAGAACCTTTCACGCACCGATAACGCTCCTTGCTCTGAGTGATGAGTAGGGCAGACAACTTCACTTCAGGCCATTGTGACAGCTGCAGAGCTTAGCACGTGCGTCGAAAACTGCTACGTTGGAGCATGCCAGGCGCCTACGCCCGACGCATCTCTCCGGGGCTTACTCACCCGATTGCCAAAAAGCACGATTCTGCGAACTTCGCGCCTTGCGGCGTTCTCCGACGTTCGCCGAGTCCCGGTCCCATGGGCCGAGCGAGAAGAGCAGGCGGCTCGGCTCACCGCGCGAGGCGTCTGACGGCGACAACGTTGTCGGTGAGGGTGACCACCCGCCCATTCGGGCGGGTAGACTTGCGCTCGCGGGCTTCGAGCTTCTCGGTGTGCCATTCGTCGGGGCTCAGGTCGAGCGGGGCCAGCGTCTCCTCGGGTTCGGCCCACGATCCGGGGCCGACCGACGCGTGGTCGACGATCAGCAGGAGGCCACCGGGCGTCACGGCGCTCGCCGCCTCTCCCAGGACGCGGGCGCGGGGAAACTCTATCGGCGAGTGCAGGTACTGGGCGGAGACCAGGTCGAAGGCGCCCGAGGGGAAGGTGAGGGCGAGGTCGTGCCTCTGGAAGTCGATGCGGTCTGCGACACCGGCCGTAGCTGCGTCCTCCGCCGCCCGATCGAGGGCCGTAGCGGATACGTCGACGGCGGTGACGCGCCAGCCTTGCCGGGCGAGCCAGATCGCGTCGCCCCCTTCGCCGCAGCCGAGGTCCAGCGCGGTGCCCGGACGTAGGCTTCCGACGACGTCGACCAGCACGGGGTTCGGCCTCCCGCTCCACACCCGCTCGCGCCCTCGGTAATGGCCCTCCCAGAACCGCTCGGCCTCCACGTCGCCGCGGCCTTCTCGATAATCTGCGTGAAGTTCGTCGCTCAACGTCGCGTCTCCCCTGCCCCCGTGGCAGTCAAGGTGGCCGTCTCGGAGGTCCCCCCGTTGCCCTTCGTGGCCATGAGGTTCACCCTGGCGGGCTTATGCTCCTCATTCTCAGCGGCCCGCCTGCGCCTTGGCGGCAAGGAACTCCCGGTAGCTGGAGGTGAAGGCGTGCTCTTCGCCGTTGGCCTTGAGCACGTAGTAGAGGTAGTCGGTGTCCGCCGGGTCGATGGCGGCCATAAGGGACTGGCGGCTGGGGCTGCAGATGGGACCCGGCGGCAGTCCTTCGTTCTCGTAGGTGTTATACGGGGAGTTCACCTCGAGGTCGGCGAGCGAGAGTTCTTCGCCCTGCTTGCCCAGGGCGTAGTGGACGCTCGCGTCGATCTGGAGCGGCATATCCTTGCGGATGCGGTTGTAGATCACCGACGCCACGAGCGGGCGCTCCTCGGGCCTGGAAGCTTCCTTCTCGATGAGCGAGGCGACGGTGACGAGCTCGTATTCGGTGAGGTGCAGCCTCTCTCTGGCGCCGGAGATGTCGAGCGTCTGGGTCTCCAGGAGGTACTGCTCGAGCATGCGCGTCACCATCTGCTGGGCCGTGGTGCCCTTCTCGAACTCGTACCGCTTGGGGAAGAGGAAGCCCTCGGTCGTCTTTATTGCGGGGTCCTCCAGGAAGCCATACCCGTAGTCCGTACGCTTCGCCGCCTCCTCGAACTTCGCGGCGGGGATGTTGCTCTGGGCGGCCACCTGCCTGGCGGTCTACTGGAGGCTCAGGCCCTCGGGGATGGTGATCTGGAGCGTCGGCACGGCCTCCCCCGCGGTGAGCTTCCGGAGTATGGTCTCGCTCTCGGCGCCGCGGGCGAAGGTATACTCGCCGGTCTTTATCTCGGTCCCGTAGCCGCCGACCCTGGCCTCCATCTTGAACATAAACGCGCTAGGTATGACCCCGGCCCGCTCCAGCTTCTCGGCGACGCTCGAGAGCGTGTCGCCCTTCACGACCTCTATGGTGGCTGGGCCAGCAGGCTCGTCCTCGCCGCTCACGGCAGAGTAGACCAGGTAGATGGCACCGAGGACCGAGACGAGGAGCAGGATACCGAGCACGGTCGGCCCCGCGTTCGAGCGCGTCTTGCGCCGGCGCTTGAGCCTGCTGGATCTCAGCGCCTTCAGCCGGGCGTCGAGCTCTTCGCGCTTGCGTTCTTCGCGATCACGCTCTCCGCGGTCGCGCCCTTCGCGGTCGCGCTCTCCGCGGTCGCGCTCTTCGCTACCTCTGGTGCGATCGTAGCGCCTCAGTTGGCCCCCTCGACTCCAGATACTCCTGCAACATCCTGGCCGCCGCGAGGTGGTCCACGCGCCCGGCCGGCTTCTTCTTCCCGCGTGCCTTAGTGCCGGCGACGGCCATTCGGGTGGTCAGACGCTCGTCCCATTCCACGAACCGCACGCCCGGCAGCTCTCTTTTCAGGGCGTCCAGTCTAGCCAAAACCTTGCGAGCCTGAAAGCCGACCTCCCCGCCGAGGGTTCGCGGGACGCCGACCAGGATCTCCTCTACGCCCTCTTCGTCCACGAGCCGCCGCAGCGCCCCGGTCAGGTCCTCGGCGGGAACGACCCCGAGGGGACGGGCGACGACCCTGCCGGGGTCGGAGACGGCGATCCCGGTGCGCACCTCTCCCAGATCGAGGGCAGCCATACGCCCGCGGGCGTGTGCGGAAGTAGGCAGGGGCTACTCCCCGTCGTCCGCGAGGCGCCGGCCCAGGATCTCGCGCGCCCTACTCAGGGCCTCCGGGATGGCTTCTGTGTTCCCGCCGCCCGCCTGGGCCATCGTCGGCCCGCCGCCTCCGCCTCCGCCGAGCACCTGGGAGACCTCCCTGACTATGTCGCCGGCCTTTACCTTCTGCGACACCTCGGGGTGCAGGTTCGCAACGAGGACAGCCTTGCCGTCCAGCGCCGCCGCGAGGACGACGGCCGAGGGTCCTCCGAGCCGGTTCTTGACGTCGTCGGATATCTGGCGCAGGCCCTTTACGTCGGCGGCGACGACCTGTCCTGTTACGACCTTGGTGCCGTCGACGGCCTCGGCGTTCTCCACCAGGTCGCTGACCTCGCCGAGACCCTTGCGCAGGGTCTGCTCCCGCGCTGCCTCGCGCGCCTGGCCAACCTCCTCGCGCAGCGCGGCGATGGCCTCGGGAAGGTCGTCCAGATCCACGCGCAGCGTGTGTGCCACCTCCTCGGCCTGCTCGGCCGCCCGCGTGAGGTAGTACAGCGCCTCGCGGCCCGTGATGACCTCGATGCGGTAGAGGTCGGCGCCGTGCTTCCTGTTGAAGGTGATGTTGAAGGCCCCGATCTCGGCCGTCCCGCGCACGTGCGTCCCGCCGCAGAGCTCGCGCGAGAAGCCGTCTACCTCGACGACCCGCACCAGCTCGCCGTATTTCTCCCCGAAGAGCATGATAGCCCCGAGGTTGCGCGCCTCCTCGAGCGTCGTGGTGTAGTAGCGCACCGGCTGGTTCTCGGTGATCTTCTGCAGGCACAGCTCCTGTATGCGCCTGAGCTCGTCCTCCCCGACCTTTCCGCTGTAACGGTAGTCGAAGCGGAGCCTGTCAGGGCCGACGTAGCTCCCGGCCTGCACGACGTCCTTGCCGAGAACGGTCCGCAGGGCCCAGTGGAGGATGTGCGTGGCGGTGTGGTTGGCCTCTATCTGCTGGCGCCTGACACGGTTTATGGAGGCCGTTACGGCGTCCCCCACCTCGAAGCTGTTGCGCTCGATACGCGCCCGCAAGACCTGGTAATCGCCGGCCGGGATGCAATCGACGACCTCCAGCTGGCCGCGGTCCGAGGTGATCCAACCCTCATCCGCTACCTGCCCGCCACCGGTCGCGTAGAAGGGGTTCTCCCCGAGCACGACGTAGAGCTCCCCCTCCGCATCAGGCACCGGCTCCAGCGCGACGATCCTGGTCTCCACCTGCTCGCGCTCGTAGCCTAAGAAGCGGCTCTTGATCTCCTGGTCCCTGAAGGCGGCCACGGCCCGGTCGTAGCCCTGCATGGCCTCCCTGGCCCGCTCCCGCTGGTCCTCCATCGCAGCCCTGAAGCCAGCCTCATCGAGCGAGATGCCGCGCTCTGCCAACACCTCCCGCGTCACCTCGACGGGGAACCCGTAGGTGTCATGCAACAAGAAAGCCACCTCGCCAGGGAAGCTGCCGCCGCTCAGGCGCCCGAGCTCCGCCTCGAGCAGCCCCATCCCGGAGTGGTAGATCTCTATGAATCGCGCCGCCTCGCCCGCGACGACGCGGCGTATGTCCTCCCGCGCCAACCGCAACTCCTCGTAGAAGTCCCCCATGTAGTCCACGACCAACTCGGCCAGCGACGCTATCCGCTCCGCGTCCAACCCCAGCCGCCCATACCCCTCCCGCGTCGCGCGGCGTATTATGCGGCGCAAGACGTACTCGCGCCGCTGGTTACCGGGACGGACGCCGTCGGCTATGAGGAATGCCATGGCGCGGGCGTGGTCGGCGAGGATGCGGAGGGCTCGGTCGGTGGCTTCGGTGTGGTTGGGGCGCACATCGGCGTACTCGCCTACCCTCTCGAAGATCGGGGCGTAGAGGTCGGTCTCGTAGACGTAGAGGACGTTTTGCGCGGCGGCCGTGGTGCGCTCCAGGCCGAGGCCGGTGTCTATGCCGGGTTTGGCGAGGGGCCTGAGCGTGCCGTCCTTCAGCTGCTCGTACTGGTTGAAGACCAGGTTCCAGATCTCGAGGAACCGCGGATCTCCCTCGTCGCCGCCGGGGCCGTACTTCGGGTCCTCCAGAGGGTCGCCGTGAGCGTACTCGGGGCCGTAGTCGTAGTAGATCTCCGAGCAGGGGCCGCAGGGTCCGGTATCGCCCGGCGGTCCCCACCAGTTCTCGCTCTTGGGGAGGCCGAAAATCTTGTGCTCCGGCACACCGACCTGCATCCAGAACGCCTTGGCCTCCAGGTCTTCGGGCGCGTCCTCGTCGCCCTCGAAGATCGTGATCCAGAGCTTACCTGGGGGTAGGCCGAGCTCCCGCGTCAGGAACTCCCAGGCCCACTCGATGGCTTCCTTCTTGAAGTAGTCGCCAAAGGAGAAGTTGCCGAGCATCTCGAAGAAGGTCAGGTGGCTCGAGTCGCCGACCTCCTCGATGTCCTGGGTGCGGAAGCACTTCTGAGCGCTCACCGCGCGCGGGGTCGGCGGGCGGTCCTGGCCCGTGAAGTAGGTGATGAACTGCTGCATCCCGGCCGTCGTGAGCAACACCGTGGGGTCGTTGTGCGGGATCAGGGATGAGCTCGGGTAGCGGCGGTGGTCCCTCTCCTCGAAGAAGGTCAGAAACCGCTCGCGTATCTCGCTGCTCTTCATCTCGATCATCCCACGATTATTGTACTTTTTCAGTGGTTGCTTTCCAGTTGCTCGAGCTCGCGCCTGAGGTCCTCCAGGGCGCGGCGCAGGAGCCTCGAGACGTGCATCTGGCTAACGCCAATCTGGTCGGCGATCTCCGTCTGCGTCTTGCCCTCGTTGAAGCGGAGCTTCAGGATCTGCTGCTGCTGGTCCTTGAGGCTCTCCATAGCCTCCTGCAGCAGGATCTTGTCCTCCAGGCCCTCTATCGGGGAGCGGTCGTCGGTCTGGAGGTCCATGATGGAGTCCCCGTCAGGCTCATCCTGGCTCACCGGCGCATCCAGGCTCGCGGTGTTGTACGCCCAGCCGAGCGTCAGAGCCTCGGCCACGCTCTCCACGTCCGAGTCGAGCTTGTCGGCGAGCTCCTGGATCGAGGGCGAGCGGCCGGTTCGCACCGTCTCGTCCCGGATCGCCTCCTTCGCCGACTGCCTGAGCTCCTGCAGACCGCGGGGGACGCGCATCGCCCAGCCCTTGTCCCTGAAGTAGCGTTTGATCTCCCCGAGTATGTTCGGCGTGGCGTAGGTCGAGAACTCGATGTTCCGGTCGACGTCGAAGCGGTCGACGGCCTTGATCAGACCGACGGAGGCGACCTGTACGAGGTCGTCCACGG
>DASTQK010000087.1:0-6613 GCA_035761765.1 Rubrobacteraceae bacterium | reverse complement strand
GAGCGCCCTGCGGGCAGCCGGGTTCGACAACGTGATCGAGCTGGAAGGCAGCTACGAGGGCTGGGAAGCGGCCAACAAGCAGACAGTCTCCGCGTAGAGCTTGGCTCTCATAGAAGAGCAGCGGACCGCGTTCGGTCCGCTGCCTCCAAGGTCCACTGCTCCATCTTAGAGCTGAATCTCTTAAAATAACCGAGAGGTGTTTTTGCGTTGTACGACTACGAAGAGATCCTTCCCGAAGAGTTAGAGGAGTGGCAGCGAAACGGGGCGCAGCTCGTCGACGTTCGTGAGAGGTGGGAGTATGAGCTTGGCCACATACCGGACGCCAAGAACATCCCGCTCGGCGAGCTCGTCGGTAGGGTGGATGAGTTGCAGGAGCCGGTGGTTCTAGTATGCGCCAGCGGCAACCGTTCGGGACAGGCAGCCCACTACCTCACCGAGCACGGCATCATCAGAAACGTTGCCAACCTAATGGGCGGCACAACAGGCTGGCAGGCTCGTGGCCTGCCCGTAGAGTAGATCGCCGTGCTGGAGAAGAAAATGCCCGCCGTCGGATGGCTGCGGCGCTACCGACGTGAGGACCTGGGTGGAGATCTTTCTGCCGGCCTCATTGTAGCGGTTATGCTCATCCCGCAAGGGATGGCATACGCGATGCTCG
This sequence comes from Rubrobacteraceae bacterium, assembly GCA_035761765.1. Lineage (GTDB taxonomy): Bacteria > Actinomycetota > Rubrobacteria > Rubrobacterales > Rubrobacteraceae > JALYGY01. Next base: position 5,958 of record DASTQK010000087.1, on the reverse strand, counting down.
CTGGTCTGCCGCCGGTAGTAGGACTCTACGCCTCGACCATACCACTGCTCATCTACGCCCTATTTGGTTCCTCACGCCAGCTCGCCGTGGGTCCCGTGGCCATCGTCTCGCTGCTGACCCTCACAGGCGTGTCGGCCCTGGCGGAGCCCGGGTCGGGCGAGTTCGTAGCCCTGGCCGCTCTCCTGGCGCTCATGGTCGGCGTAATCCAGTTCGGGCTCGGTCTCTTGCGGGCGGGGTTTGTGGTCAACTTCCTCTCGCATGCGGTCGTCAGTGGCTTTACGTCGGCGGCGGCTATCGTCATCGGGCTGAGCCAGCTAAAGCACCTGCTCGGCGTGGAGTTGGAGGACACTCATTCCGTCCTGGTTCTACTCTGGAACGCGGCGCAGAAGGTCGGAGAGGTCAACCCCATAACACTCACGATCGGGCTAGCGAGCATCGCGCTGCTGGTCCTCTTGAGAAAGATCACACCACGCTTCCCGGCACCGCTCTTGGTAGTCGCCCTGAGCGCCCTGGCAGTCTACGTTTTCGGGCTTCACGAGATGGGAGTGAGCATAGTCGGTGATGTGCCGCAGGGTGTTCCGTCCTTCGCGCTGCCAGCGTTCAGCATAGACTCCGTGACGATGTTGCTGACCATCGCGCTCACCATCTCCTTCGTCGGTTATATAGAGTCGATCGCTGTCGCCAGGTCCATCGCCAACCGAGAGAAGTACAAGGTGGATGCCAACAAGGAGCTGGTCGGGCTCGGGCTCGCGAACGTCGCGGGCTCGGTGTTCTCTGCGTTCCCGGTTACAGGCGGCTTCTCCCGCTCGGCGGTCAACTACCAGGCTGGCGCCCGGACACAGCTGGCTTCGGTCATCACCGCGGTGCTCGTCATCCTGACGCTACTCTTTTTCACCCCGCTCTTCTACTATCTGCCCAACGCCGTATTGGCTGCCATCGTGATGTTCGCCGTCTACAGTCTCATAGACCTTCGTGAGCCAGTTCGGCTCTTTAAGATCAAGAAGGCGGACGGGTGGACGCTCCTGATCACCTTCGCCGCCACACTCTTCATCGGTATAGAGCAGGGCATACTCGTCGGCGTGGCCCTCTCACTCGCCCTCTTCATCTGGCGCAGCGCCTACCCGCACACCACAGAGATCGGCTACCTGCCTGAAGAGGACGTATTCCGCAACGTGAATCGCTATCCGGAGACACAGACCTTCCCGAACACGCTTATCGCTCGGGTAGATCGCTCACTCTACTTCGCCAACACGGCCTTCTGGGAGAACTGGTTGAACGCTGCGACCCTGAACCGACCGGACCTTCGCTACCTGATCCTGGACTTCTCCGCTGTCAACGATGTGGACGCGGTCGCGCTGGAGACCTTGGAAGACCTGATCGAATCCCTCGAGGAACGGGACGTTGAGCTACACATCGCCGGTATGAAAGGTCCGGTGCGGGATATAGTGGAGAAGGCTGGCTGGATGCAGAAGTTCGGTACCAACATCTCCCACCTGTCGGTCCAGCACGCCCTGAAGACCCTCGGTATGTGGCAGGAGGCAGAGAGCACCGAACTTCATTGCACTCATAGCAGATCAAGAGAGCGCGAGCGGCCGGCAACGCGGTGACCTTTGAGCCCAGCGCAAGCACGGCTTCGCACACCCATCCCCTCGGCCTGCTACTGGGCTCCGAGGAGGACGGCGTGAAGTCGGGAATACCGCCGGCTCGCAAACCAGAGCCACGCCGATGGCCAGCTCGGTTAGTGACCCGCTGCCTGCCATTCTTTGACCGCCTCTACAGGATAGATGAGCATCAAGATATTCAGCGTGAGGTTATCCCTGATCCAGATAGCTAACACTACCTCCGTCACCACAAATAGCGCCATCGTACGACGGAGCCCGAGACGGCGCGCCAGTACGAAACCGAGTCCGCACACGAGGATGTCACCGAGCGAGTTTACGATGGTGTCGCCGTAATAGCCGAGCGCGGCTGTCTCTTCGCGGTATCGTCGGATGACGAACTCCGAGTTCTCGACCACTTCCCACAGCGCCTCGATCGACAGCGCAAGCCAGAGCTGCCAGACGAGCGACAGCCGCGGGACGATCAGAACCAGCAACCCGCAGAGCACGAAGCCGTGGAGCAGGTGTGTGAAGCTATAGGGGTCCAAAAGGTGTTGGGAGTTGTCAGAGCTCCAAGGGTCACCCGACCACAGGAGAAGATAGTCGCAAGAACACCACCAAAGGCGCCCTTGGCTACGGAGTTGGTAGGCGGTGGCCGCCAAGACCACGACGATGGCAAGCCACGGCGATCCCCTTCGCATCTTACGCTGCAGAATATGTGATCACTATCGGTCTGGCTAGAGGGAGATCGCCGCCTATTACTGGCAGCTCTCGAACCTTGCGTGTACGCCATAATCCCAAGCTGTGAGTACCTCGAAGAATGGCTGTGGGTGACGTCTCGGACCGGCCTGATCCTACTTCTAGGTGGGCCACAGGTGCGACACGTCACTCGGGTGATCAGGTTGGTTCTGCTAAATACCTGGGATACACCTGCACTCAACCAGCCCGACATATCCGCCGGGCGAGAGCGGAGTGACGGGTAATCGGGCCTGAGCTCCAGGAAGTCCTGGCCTTTAATCTCGGGCACGGCGGGCCGAGCCTACGCGCTGCCCCTGGATCGTCTATGGTGTTATAACCGGGAACAGTCACGCTGCGGGCCGCTGCGGATGAAGCTGCGCGATAAGCGGCCGGTTTGCGCCAAGCCCGGGGCAGTAAGGAAAAAGGAGCAAGCCGTGGTCAAGGAGATTTCCCGGGAGGAGCTGCAGGCCAAGTTGGAGCGGGGAGACGACTTCGTGCTCGTGGAGGCGCTCTCGCGGCGGCACTACGAGTTGAGCCACCTGCCGGGTGCGATCAACCTCCCTTACGAGTTCGTAGACGACGCAGAGGAGGTGCTGCCCGACAAACGCGCCGAGATCGTCGTCTACTGCATGAACGAGGAGTGCGAAGCCTCGAGGGAGGAGGCTCGCGAGCTCGAGCAGATGGGCTACGTCAGCGTCCTGCACTACGCGGGAGGCAAGGAAGGCTGGATCAGGGCGGGCCTGCCCGTGGAAGGTCGGAGGGAGAGAACGTAATAATGCAGGGGGCGTGGGTGGAGGCGGGGCACGCCCCGGGCGATATCGTACCGAGGTCGGCTGAGTTGGCGGGAAGGAGCAACGGATGGAGAACCGCGACGTCCCGGACCAGATGGGCGAGCTGGTTGCACTGACGCCGCAGCCAGGTTGTGTAGCACTGGGGAGAAGCCTTGCCTGAGCTGGTGGTGGCGTTCGCGCTGGCCGCCGCGGTGCTCACGGTCTCGGCGCTGGCCTCGGGGATCGTGGAGCGTGCGCCGCTGTCGTTCCCGATGATCTTCCTGGGGCTAGGGTTCCTGATCGGAGAGCGGGGCTTCGGGCTCCTCACGCTCACTCCAGAGGCCCCCACCCTGGAAGCCATCGCTATCCTGACGCTCGCGCTCGTCTTGTTTCTCGACGCCGTACGCATGGAGGCGGAGGAGGTGCGTGGGGCAGGGCTGGTCCCGATGCTCTCTCTGGGACCGGGGTCCCTGATCGTAATCTCCGTTGTGGCTCTCGTGGCGAACTTGCTATTGGGCACCTCGCTCGTTGAGTCGCTCCTTCTCGGAACCGTCCTGGCCTCGACCGACGCGGTGGTGCTGCGCGACGTGGTCCGCAACGAGCGCATCCCGCGCTCGGTCAGGCGCGCCCTCTCCATCGAGGCCGGCACCAACGACATCGTGGTCCTGCCGATCCTGCTGGTCCTCATAGCGGTGGCGAACTCCGCAGCGACGAGCGCGGCGGAGTGGGCAATTCTCCTGGCCCAGGTCTTGCTCATCGGCCCGCTCGTGGGCTTCGCCGTGGGCGCAGTGGGGGCGTGGTTGATGGCGAAAGCCGACTCTGCCTTCGGTATCAGCCGTGAGTACCAGGCGCTCTACGGCATAGGGCTCGTGCTGCTGGCCTACGCGGGTGCGCAATCTTTGGGCGGGGACGGCTTTCTGGCCGCGTTCGCCGCGGGGTTCGCAGTCGCCGTTTTGAACTTCGACCTGTGCGACTGCTTCCTTGACTACGGCGAGACGACGACCGAGATGACCATGCTCCTCTCGTTTATCCTCTTCGGGGTCGTGATCTCGGAGATCGCCCTCGAGGTCCCGCTCGTCCCGGCGCTCGTCCTGGCAGTGGTGGCGATCTTCGTCGCCCGGCCTCTGGCTATCGGGCTGGTCCTCAGGCGTGCCGCCGTGAGCAACGCCGCGAGGGCGTTTATCGGGTGGTTCGGACCGAGAGGATTGAACTCGCTGCTTCTGGCTCTGCTCATAGTGCAGAACGGGGTTGTTAACGCCGAGTTTCTGCTGGCGGTAACCGGCATCGTCGTTACTGTCTCCGTAGTGGTGCACGGCGCCTCGGCGACGCCCATCTCGATTCTCTACGGCCGCGCTCTCGATCGGAGGACGCTACAGGAGGAGCGCGAAGGCACGGCCGCGGGTCTCTTCGAGGGTCCCGCCGGGGAGACGCCCCGAATCAAGCCCGAAGAGCTGGCTAGAGAGATGGAAGGTCCGAAACCACCCATCGTCCTCGACGTGCGCACCCGCTCCCAGTACGAGCGGGACAAGACTCACATCCCCGGCAGCGTCAGGGTCACGACCGATCGTATCGAGGACTGGGCGAGGCGCCTCATCGCCGAGAATCCCGACGGCGAGCCCTTCCTCCGCCCGGTAGCGACCTACTGCACCTGACCGGACGAGGCGACCAGCGCCCGGGTGGCGCGCAGGCTGAACAAGCTGGGCTTCAAGGCGGCGGCCCTCGAAGGAGGCTTCGAGGCCTGGAAGGCGAGCTACCCGGTGGAGCCCACGGAAGCGGAGCGCGTAGAGGCGCGATGAGCTCTCCAGAGGCTAGGAGGGTGTCGACTTCGTCACCTCGTGAACTTCGTCCGGTGTGTAGGCAGCTCGACATCCGCCTCTCATGCTCATCCGAACTTCTCGAGAGATGGTAATCCGTGCGGTTGCTGCAGCACGTATTAACCATCGGAACTAGACACAACCGATCCCGTGTGCCAATGTTTTTGTTCCCTAATCTGCCAGGAGAAATGCTCGTGACCGATCCCGCACCCATCGTAGGAGCCTCCAAGACGTTCATGAGCGGCGTGGTGGTCCTCGCTCTTGCCCTGGCCGCTATCGCCTGCGATGGAACGGGTGATGGTGGCGGCGAAGACAACGGCGGCAACGCCCAGAGCCAGACCACGCAAGAGGTCTCTGGTGCCGAGCGCTACGTGCTGCCCGGAGAGCAGGTGTTCCCTGAGGGGGTCGCCTACCGATCCGACACAGGCGACTTCTATGTGAGCAGCACCACTGACGGCACCGTCTTCCGGGGTAACGTGGAGAGCGGCCCGAAGGAGGCGCAAGTGTTCTTGGAGCCCGAAACCGACGGACGAATGACAGCCATAGGTTTGGAGGTCGATGAGAAGGGATGGCTCTTCATCGCCGGCGGGGATACGGGCCTTATCTTCGTCTACGACACTGAATCGGCGGATCTCATACACCGCCTGGACACACCCGATGCCGAGGCGACCTTCCTTAACGACGTGGCCGTGACCCCTGACGGGGACGCCTACTTCACCGACTCGATGCGCCCGGTCCTCTTCCGGGTGACCTCCACCGGTGACGGAGTGAGCGAGGCCGAGCCCTGGCTGAACTTCGAGGGGACGCCTGCGGGGTACGAGGAGGGCTTCAACTTCAATGGTATTGACGCCACCGAAGACGGACGGTACCTGGTCGCGGTGCAGTCCAATACGGGTGAGCTTTTCCGTATCGACACCGAGAGCAAGGAGGTTGTCGAGATAAACCTCGGGGGAAAGACCCTGACCAACGGTGACGGCCTCCTGCTCGACGGGCGCACCGTCTCCGTCATACGCAATGAGCAGGAACTGATCGTCCCGG
>DASTQK010000086.1:0-9822 GCA_035761765.1 Rubrobacteraceae bacterium | reverse complement strand
GGGCTGTGAACGGAATGGGCCGACCCTAATCGAGGTCCATATCGACCGCGCGGAGAACGTGGAGCTGCATCGGAGAATCTTATCCTCGCAGCCGAGGCGCTGAAACGGCGTGTCCGAGGTTTGCGTGAGACCCTCCTCCCGATCGGGGGTTTGGTCCCCAGGCTTCACACCAGATAGGATATGGGGGCAGACCTAATGCAAACACGACGAGGGGAGTTCATGAGCGAAAAGCGAGACAGAGACGTCGAGAAGGTCTACTCCACGTCCGAGTTCGTGGCGAAGCTGCGCAGGCTGGCCGACGCCCTCGAGACGGGCGAGAGGTTCGAGATACAGGTGGCAGGGGAGAGGGTTTACGTGCCCGCCCGCGCCGAGTTCAACGTCGAGCACGAACGGGAGGGGGACGAAGAGGAGCTCGAGTTCCAGGTCAAGTGGACCAACGAGTGATCCCGTCTCTTCTCGCTCGTTAGTTCCGATCCTCATGCCGAGCGGCGCCCGTGAGCGCGTTGGATCACATAATTGCCGGCGCTCCTCGCCTTCCGGCCATCCTGTTCTTGCACGGCTTCATGGGTTCGGGCGCCGACTGGGCTGGCGAAATCTCAGCCCTCGATGAACATTTCTACTGCGTAGCCCCAGATCTACCAGGACACGGCTCATCGCTCGGCCTGCCGCCGGATGCCTACACCATCGAAGGGACGACGCGGGCGCTGCTGGATCTACTCGACGAGCTCGGGATCACGCGAGCTGCACTCACCGGATATTCGATGGGCGGGCGGCTCGCCCTCTACCTCGCGCTGCGCCACCCGGAGCGGTGTTCGGGTCTCTGCCTGGAGTCTGCTTCGCCGGGGATCGAGGAGCCGGCGGAGCGACAGGCGAGGCGCGAAGCCGATGAGGAGAGGGCGCGTCGCCTCGAGTCGGGTGACCTCGCGAGCTTCCTCAAAGACTGGTACCGGCAGCCGCTCTTCGCTTCGCTCGCGCGGCGCGAGGGGTTGCTGCGAGAGACTATCGAGTCACGGATGCGCAACGATAAGGGGGAGCTCGCGCGCTCGCTCAGGAGCCTGGGGACCGGCATCCAACCCTCGCTGTGGGACGAGCTCGGAACCCTACAGGTTCCGGCGCTCGCGGTCGCCGGGGACCTCGACGAGAAGTACGCCGGGATCTCCACTCGCATGGCGTCCCTCAGCCCCCGCATCCGGGTTGCCGTCGTCCCCGGTGCCGGGCACAACGTCCACCTCGAGAGCCCGGAAGAGTATCTTGCTCTGCTGAAGCGCTTTCTGGATGCTCTGTAGCGGCCTCTCAATTCTTGCGCTGGGTGAGGCTGAGTTTCCCGAGTTGACCTTCACGAGGGCTTCGATGCCGTAGAATCTCTCCTCGGGCGGCGACAGGAAGTCGACGCCCCGCCTGCCCGGGAGATCGTGGCCGCCGCGGATGTCATCGGTCTCGAACACGCCAACTGCACGAACCATCGCAGACCCTATAATCCACACCATGACTGATATCACGTGGCAGGAAGCCGGAGAGTTCGAGGACATCGGGTATCACAAGGCGGAGGGGATCGCGAAGATCACCATAAACCGTCCCCACGTACGGAATGCCTTCCGTCCACTGACGGTAATGGAGATGCAGCGAGCTCTCGAGGACGCTCGCGAAGACAACGAGGTGGGGGTCATCATCCTGACCGGGGAAGGGCCCGAGGCCTTCTGCTCCGGTGGAGACCAGAAGGTGCGTGGGGACGCGGGGTACCTTGAAGACCCTGAGGACCCGCGACGCACCCCCGGCGGCGCGTCGGTCGGGCGCTTTCACGTTACGGATTTGCACGTCCAGATCAGGCGTTGCCCCAAGCCGGTAGTGGCGATGGTCGCCGGATACGCGGTCGGCGGGGGCCACGTGCTGCACGTGATCTGCGACCTCACCATCGCTGCGGACAACGCCCGCTTCGGGCAGGTTGGTCCGAAGGTTGGCAGCTTCGACGGCGGCTTCGGCGCCTCCGTACTTACCCAGCTCGTCGGACCGAAGAAGGCCAAGGAGATGTGGTTTCTCTGCCGGATGTATACGGCGGAGGAGGCTCTGGAGATGGGGCTCGTCAACGCGGTCGTGCCGCTCGACGAGCTGGAGGCCGAGACCGTTCGCTGGTGCCGGGAGATGCTTGAGCGCTCGCCGTTCGCGCTGCGGCTGCTGAAGGCGAGCTTTCACGCCAACGAGGACGGGTTCGCCGGCATACAGCAGCTTGCCCACGATGCGAACCTTCTCTTCTACGGGAGCGAGGAGGCTCAGGAGGGGCGCGACGCTTACAGAGAGAAGCGCAGACCAAACTTCTCGCAGTTCCCCCGCCGCCCGTAGGATGTCGTGAAGCTCGCCGGGTACCGGCTCTACCGCTACCGTCTGCCCCTCACCGAGCCCCTGCGACTCAAGGGAACCACGCTGCGCCACCGCGAGGGCCTGCTCGTGGAGCTGAACGGCGACGGAGAGGCAGCCGGGTGGGGAGAGGCCGCGCCGCTTTGCGGCTTCAGCCGCGAGGGCACAGGCGAGGTAGCCGCGCAACTGAACCGGGTGGCTGGCGCCTTCATGGACCGTGCGGTTACCGCTGACCTCCTCGACCCTCACGGGCCGCTCGCCCGCGAGCTTGACGAGATAGACCTCGCCCCGTCGGCGCGCTTCGGGTTCGAGCTCGCCCTCTGGACCCTGTATGCGGACTCGTCCGGCGAGACGTTGCCCGAGCTCCTCACGGCGCGTCCGAGGGAGACAGTCTCGATAAACGCTCTAGTGTCCTCCCCCGACCATGCCCTCGAAGAGGCACGCCTGGCGCGGCTCTCCGGTTACGAGTCGGTGAAGCTGAAGGTCGGTTCTCGCGATGTCGAGAAGGATGTGGAACTCGTTCGCGCGGTGTATGAGGCGCTGGGTGGCGCCGTGAAACTCAGGCTCGACGCCAACCGGGCGTGGAGCGTGGCGGAGGCGGAGGAGTTCGCTCGCGCCACCGCGAGGCTGAACCTCGAGTACGTCGAGGAGCCGCTCGCAAACCCGGCACGGTTGGCTTCTTTTGTGAGGGATCACCGCCTGCCGGTGGCGCTCGACGAGTCGCTGGTCCTCCTGGAGCCGGAGGAGTTGGAGGAGTACGGGTACGCGCGGGCCGTCGTGCTCAAGCCGACGCTGCTCGGGGGCATCTCGCGGACACTGCGCTTCGCGCGTAGCGCCTCGCGCCTCGGGTTGCGGTCCGTCATCAGCTCCGCCTACGAGACCGGCGTCGGTATGTCGGCGCTGGTCGCGCTCGCCGCCGCACTGGGCGAGGCGCCGGCCGGGCTGGACACGTACCGGTGGCTCGCCGAAGACGTCCTCCGACCACGTCTGGAGCTGATGGCGCCGCGCGTGGACGTCCGGGCGTTCTTCGGGAGACGGCGTGAGGTCGATGGACGCCTGCTCGTCCCCGTCGGCTAGCATGGGCTGATGGGCGAGGTAACCCAAATACCCTGCCCCCTGCGGTCGGCGGCGAGGCGCTCCCCCAACGCACCGGCCATCGCCGGCGCGGCTGTCTCGCTAACTTACCGGGAGCTGGATCATCTGGTTTCGGCGTCGGAGGTGAGGATTCTGGATCTCGGTCTCGGGGTGGGGGACCGCGTCGCGCTCCACCTCCCCGGCGACGAGAGGTATTTCGTCTTGCTGTTGGCTCTGATGCGGGCCGGCTGCGTCGCCTGCCTGCTCAGCACGCGCTTGCCGGCGCGGGTCGCCACGCCGCTGCCGGAGAGAATCGCCTGCCGCGCTCTCATCTCCACCTCCGAAGAAGAGCTCGGAGCGGCGACCGTGCCGGCGCTGCGCCCGGAGGATCTGCTCGCTGGCGAAGCGGCGGCCGGAAGGTCGCGTCCCTGCGACGAAGTCTGGCTCGCGCTGGAGCGACCCTCCACCGTCGTCTTCACCTCCGGCAGCGCGGGTGCGCCGAAGGCTGCGCTGCACACCTTCGGCAACCACTACTGGAGCGCGCTGGGTTCCAACGCGAACATCCCGCTCGGGCAGGGCGACCGCTGGCTCCACTCGCTGCCTCTCTACCACGTCGGCGGGCTCTCCATCCTTTTCCGATGCCTGCTCGCCGGGGCGACCGTTGTGCTGTCGGAGCCGGGCGTGCCGCTCGGCGAGGCCATTGCGCAAAGCGGTGCAACACACGTCTCCCTCGTCTCGACCCAGCTCCTGCGGTTGTTGCGGGAGGAGGGTTTCGCTGGGGGTGGGATCAAGGCGATCCTGCTGGGTGGGGGCCCGATCCCGCCCCCCCTGGTCGACGAGGCCTATGCCTGCGGGCTCCCGATCCACACGAGCTACGGCCTCACCGAGATGGCCTCCCAGGTAACCACCACGCCGCCCGGCGCCTCGCGCACGGAGTTGCATACCTCGGGTCGCCCGTTGGCGTACCGCGAGGTCACGGTCTCGGAAGTCGGTGAGATACTCGTGAGGGGCGAGACGCTCTTCGCCGGCTACATCGAGGGTGAGGCGGTGTACCGGCCGCTAGACGCGGACGGCTGGTTTCACACCGGGGACCTCGGCGAAGTGGGCGAGAATGGCTACCTGCGAGTCCAGGGGCGCAAAGATAACCTCTTCGTCTCCGGAGGGGAGAACATCCAGCCCGAAGAGATCGAGGAGGCGCTCACCCGACTCGACGGGGTGGAAGAAGCCGTGGTGGTGCCCGTATCTGATCCCGAGTTCGGGGAACGCCCGGTAGCATTCGTAAGGATGGCCCGGAGGACGGGGGAGCCGGAGGCGCTGGCTCCGGCTCTGAGGCAACTCCTGCCAGGGTTCAAGATACCCGTCGCTTTCTACGGGTGGTTCGAGGGGACCGGGGACATGAAGGTGGGTCGGGCGGCCTTCAAGGAGCGCGCGCGAAGACTCTATCTCGAGGGAGAATAAGGGTCCGTTCCAGGCAGCGCGGCCAGCTAGATTCGTAGCGGAGAACACTGCTCCTTCTCGCGCGAGGGTCAGTCATACGCGAGAGCCAGAAGTTTCGCATGTGGCGCGAGAGACCCTACCTTCCGCTAAAGGTCCGCGGGCGCGCGGTCGAGGCGGGCGGCTCCGCTCGCTATGGCCGCTTCACGCACGGCGTCGGCGACCTGCAGGTGCACATTCGGGTCGAGGGCGTCGGGGACGAGTTCGTCCTCGGTGGTGAGGGAGGCGAGAATCTCGGCGGCGGCGATCTTCATCTGGGGGTTGATCTGCTTCGCGCCGGAGAGCAGCGCGCCGCGGAAGATGCCGGGATAACCTAGGACGTTGTTCACGCTCTTGCCATCAGCGGCGAAGGCTGCACCCGCCGCAAGGGCGTCCTCGGGCTCTATCTCGGGGTAGGGGTTCGTGATCGCCAGGATCACCTGCCCATCGCGCACCATCTCCGGGTCTATCAGGCCGGGCACACCCGTCGTCGCGACTACCACGTCGGCCTCGTCCATCACGGTCTGCATGTCGGTGATCTCGATGCCCTTCGCGCGAGCGCGCTCGTGCGAGAGCGGGTTCGGGTCCGAGGCGAGCACCCGCCTGGCCCTGGCGTCTACCATGAGAGCAGCGATCCCGAAACCCGCGGCGCCGAGCCCGATCTGACCCACCACCTCCGCCTCGAGCTCCAGCCCCGCGTGGCGGCACGCTACGAGCACCGCCCCGAGCGTGACGACGGCCGTGCCGTGGACGTCGTCGTGCATCACGGGCTGGGGGAGCGCCTCTATCAGGCGGGCCTCTATCTCGAAGCACTCGGGCGCCGAGATGTCCTCCAGGTGGATCCCGCCGAACGTAGGCGCGATGCGCACCACCGTCTCGACGAACTCGTCGACGTCTTTGGTGTCTACGAGTATCGGCATGGCCGAGATGCCGGCGAGCTGGTGGTAGAAGACAGCCTTGCCCTCCATGACCGGCATCGAGGCCACGGGCCCGATATCTCCCAGGCCCAGAACGCGCGTCCCGTTCGTGCAGATCGCGACGCTGCGCCCGATCATGGTCAGCTCGCTCGCCAGAGAAGGGTCCTCGACAATGGCTTGGCACGCCCGCGCCACCCCCGGTGTGTACACGTCGCGCATGTCCTGCACCGTCTTCACCGGGTGGACGGACTCGATCACGAGTTTCCCGCCCTCGTGCTTCAGAAGAGCCCTGTCACGCGCCCACAGTACCCGGACGCCATCCAGCTCGTTCAGCATCCCTATTATCCGCTCGGCCTGGTCGCGGTCCTCGATCTCGAGCGTGATCTCGCGTATCGAGGTCTCGCGTCCGACGTTGATGGTCGTGACGTCCCCGATGAGGCCGCCACCCTCGGCTATCTTTCCCGCGACCGTGGCCAGCTGGCCCGCGCGGTGCGGAATCTGGATACGATACGTATAGTCGAGCGGCACGGCGAACCCCCTAACGTCCCCGACTGTCCCTCTCTAATACTCCCGCCACAGGACGGGAACTAAACTACCCCACGCTCGGATTGTATAGGGTGGTCATCCCCGGCGTGGACGTCTCCCGTTCGCTCGGACGGGCGGGTTTCTCGTTACTGGATGACGGCGACGGCTTCGATCTCGATGAGGAGCCGGGGGTCTATGAGGGCCGAGACCTCGACCATCGAGGAGGCGGGGAAGGGCTCTTCGAAGTAGCGTCTCCTTACCTCGTGGATCTGGTCGTAGAGCCCCATGTTCGTGATGAACACCGTAACCTTGACGATGTCCTCCATGCCGCCGTCCGCCTCCTCGACGACGGTCTTGACATGCTCGAGCACCGTCTCCGTCTGGGCCTTTATGTCCCCCTCGCCGATCACTTTGCCCTCGGCGTCGAACGCGACCTGCCCTGAGACGTAGACCGTTCTCCCTGAAGGCGCCTCGACCCCGGAGGAATAGGCGCCTCCGCGCATCGGTGCTGGCAGTTTGGGGTTGGTGATCTGGGTTCTCGCCATCGCTTCTCTCCTCTCCTCGTGTTCCGAAGACACGGTAGCATCCCCTGTCTCTTTGCACCTGGTGTAAACTCGCCCGCGGGGCACACCATTCTGGCGAGGAGGATCTCATGCAGCGCACGTTCGACGTAGCGGCCGTCCGCGAGCAGTTCCCGGCGCTCGCGAGGACGCACAACGGACGCAATGCCGTCTACTTCGACGGGCCCGGCGGATCGCAGGTCGCAAAGCCCGCCATCGAAGCGGTCTCCGGCTACATGACCCGCGGAGGAGCCAACCTGCATGGCCCCTTCCCGACGAGCGTCGAGACTGAGGAGATCCTGCGCGACGCCCGCCAGGCTATGGCCGATCTCCTCGGCACCGAGCCGGAGGAGATCGCTTTCGGGGCCAACATGACCACCCTGACATTCGCGATCTCGCGCTCTCTAGCCCGCACGTGGGACGAAGACTCGGAGATCGTCGTCACAGAGCTCGACCACCGCGCGAACGTGGACCCCTGGCTACTGGCCGCCGCGGAAAGAGGCGCCACGGTGCGCTGGGTCCGGGTGAACCCCGAGACGCTCACTTTGGAGCACGACGATCTAGAGCGAGTTGTCACCGACAGGACGAAACTCGTCGCCGTCGGCCTGGCCTCCAACGCCGTAGGCACCGTCAACGACGTCGCCGCGATAGCCGAGCGGGCTCACGAAGCCGGAGCGTTCGTCGCGGTTGACGCCGTACATGCCGCCCCGCACATCCCCGTAGACCGGGACTGGGTTGGGGCCGACATCCTCACCTGCTCCGCCTACAAGTTCTTCGGCCCGCACCTCGGCGTGAGCGCCGTGAAGCGCGACCTCCTCGAGACTCTGGCCGCCTACAAGGTCGAGCCAGCCCCTGACTACATCCCGGACAAGTTGGAGACCGGCACCCAGAACCACGAGGGTATAGCCGGCGTCAAGGGCGCCGTAGACTTCATCGCTTCTCTGGGCGAAGGGAGTTCTCAACGAGTGAGACTCCTCTCCGGCATGAGGGCCATCGAGGAGTACGAGGCCGATCTCGCCGAGAAGTTTCGCGCTGCGCTGCGCGAGATACCCGGCATCAAGCTCTACGCGGCCCCCGACGGCGTCCGCAAGACCCCCACCATCGCGTTCCGGGTTGACGGACGTGCCCCAACAGAGGTCACCGAGCATATGGCCGATGACGGGTTCTTCGTGGCCGACGGTCACTTCTACGCCTCGACGCTCGCCAGGAAGCTCGGGATTCACGACAGAGGAAGCTGGGTTCGCGCCGGCCTCGCCCCGTACAACACCGCGCAAGAGGTCGAGGCATTCATCGGGTCTCTGGTGAGGTTTGCAGGGAAGGCTTGACCGGCATGCGCCGGGGTGTGATCTCAGTACGCGTGTGTCGAAGTTGCGCCACGCCGTGCGACCTCTGTTATAATGAGGTGGCAAGTCAAGGTGGGTTACAGCAGACGGAGCGCCACCCCAGCAAGAGAGGGTGGCGTTTCATTTGTTGGGCCCAGGAACACGAAAGGGGCTCCAGTATATGGCCCAAGGAACGGTGAAGTGGTTCAGCGACGAGAAGGGCTACGGCTTTATCTCCCCGGACGACGGGGGTGAGGATCTCTTCGTGCACCACACAGGCATAGCCGGCAGCGGCTTCAAGACCCTCGAGGAAGGTCAGAAGGTGACCTACGAGGCGACCCAGGGCAGGAAGGGGATGCAGGCGGAGAACGTAACACCCGCTTAAACAGCCTTAGAGAGCGTGGAGGCCGGGGCTTCGAGCCCCGGCTTTTTGTTGCTGCGAAGCCCTCTCCTAGCTCAGGAGCAGGTACAGGAGCGCCTTCTGGGCGTGCAGCCGGTTCTCAGCCTGGTCGAAGACGCGGCTCGCCGGCCCGTCTATAACGTCCGCCGTGACCTCCTCGCCCCGATGTGCCGGCAGGCAATGGAGAAAGATGGCGTCGTCTGCGGCAAGAGCCATGAGCTCGCCGTTGACCTGGTAAGGGGCGAACGTCTTCTTGCGTTCCTCGGCTTCGCTCTCCTGGCCCATGCTCGCCCACACATCGGTGTAGACGACGCGCGCGCCGGAGGCTGCTTCCCGCGGGTCTTCCGTCAGCGTCGGGGCGGCGCCCGAGGAGTCGGCGAGCTCCATGATCCCGGCGTCCGGACCGTGGCCTTCGGGGTGGGCGATGGTGAGTCGGGCGCCGGTGAGGGCGCAGGCAATCGCGAGCGAGTGGGCGACGTTGTTGCCGTCGCCTATGTAGGAGACCTCGAGCCCTTCCAGGGCTCCGAACTCCTCGCGCGCGGTGAGTAGGTCTGCGAGGGCCTGGCACGGATGGTGCTGGTCGGTGAGGCCGTTTATAACGGGTACCTCGGCCGCCCCCGCAAGCTCCACGAGCTCCTCGTGGTCGAAGGTGCGGACCATGATCGCGTCTATATAGCGGGCGAGGACGCGCCCGGTGTCCGACGGGCTCTCGCGCTTGCCGATCTGTATCTCCTGCGGCAGCAGGTGGAGGGCGTGGCCGCCGAGCTGGTACATGCCGACTTCAAAAGATACGCGCGTGCGGTTCGAGGGCTTCTGGAAGACCATCGCCAGCGTCCTGCCGCGCAGCGGCCTAAAGGGGATGCGAGACCTCTGGAACCCTTTTAGCCTGGCCGCCTCATCCAGGATGAGCCTCGTCTCCTCGCGCGTGAACTCGGCGAGGGTGAGGCAGTCGCGGCCCGAGAGGGGAGACGGGGGAGAGGGTGTGCTCTCTAGCTCGGGGATCACGCGCTCAACGCTATCTCGGACTCGTCCTGGACGCACGTCACCGCAGAGACGCAGCTTCGAAAAAAGTCGAGGGCGTAGCGGATCTCACTCCGGCTGACCGTGAGGGGCGGCGCGAGGCGGATAACGCTCCCGCCGATGAGGTTGACGAGCAGCCCGTTCTCGAGGCAGCGCTCGAAGACCCGGGGCGCCACCTC
>DASTQK010000085.1:0-11832 GCA_035761765.1 Rubrobacteraceae bacterium | reverse complement strand
TAGAAGCCCTCGAGCGTGCCTGTTCTTCCCGCCAGGAGCGTATCTTCGCGTGGTCGCCGGACAGGAGCGTGCCCGGAACCGGCATACCGCCCCACTCCGCCGGCCGCGTGTACACGGGGGGGCCGACCATCCCCCTCTGCGAGTATGACTCCCCGATCAGGCTCTCTCTGTTGCCGAGTACGCCGTCGAGCCGTCTGATGGCGGCGTCCGCCAGCGCAGCGGCCGCGATCTCGCCGCCAGAGAGGACGAAGGGGCCCAAAGAGGCCGCCTCCGTCGCGAGCAACGCGCGGACCCGCTCGTCCACGCCGCCATATCGCCCGCAGATGATCGTAACATCGGGACCCTCGGCGACCTCGTTGACGTAGGCCTGATCTATGGCCCGCCCCCAGGCTTCCGTGAGGACGACCCGGCGTTCGTCTTTTACCTGTGTTGCCGGGACACCGTAGACGGCCTCTAGCGCCCGAGCGACGACATCGACGCGCACCACCATCCCGGCCCCGCCGCCGAACGGCATGTCGTCTATGCGGCCGCCGGGGGCAAATTCCTTGAGGTCGAAGCTCCGGTAGCCGACGACGCCCCGCTCGATGGCCTTCCCGACGACGCCGACGCGCAAGGCTCCATCGACCACGGAAGGGAACACGCAGAACACGTCTATGTCTCTCACCGGTCTCAGCCTTCCGGCGGATGGACGCTCACGCGTCCCGCGGCGAGGTCCACGCGAGGGACGTGCTCGTGGGTGAAGGGCACGTAAAATGGCGGGGCGTCGTCACTCTCGCGGACTACCAGCACTTCGTGGGCCGGCGTCTCGAAAGAATCCTCGACCCTGCCGAGCACCTCACCGGACTCCCCGACGGCGATAAGGCCCACCAGATCGCCCACGTAAAACTCCTCCTCCTGCGGCGCGTCGAGCTCCCGGCGCTCCAGGATCAGGGCTTCTCCTCTCAGGGCGTCCGCCTCGGAGCGGTGCTCTACGCCTTCCAGGTCCACCAGGTAGCCTTTGGGGGTCGTCCGTACCTGGGAGATGGGCCTGCGGCGTCCCGCGACAAAGGGCACCACCCCCACGCGCAGGTGCCGGCCCGAGCCTGTGGCACGCACCTTCAAGGTCCCGCGCCTGCCGTGCGGGGCGACGATGCGCCCGATCTCCACGCAGTCGGAGGGCTCCACGCCCTAGCCAGGCACCTCCACGTTCACGCGCTTGCCCAGCTTCACCGAAGCCGCCTTCGTCACCGTGCGGATCGCCCGGATAGTGCGGCCCTGGCGGCCGATGATCTTTCCCATGTCGTCCGGGGCCACCCTGAGCTCGAGGTCCACCCGCGAGTCGGTCTCGGTGCCCGAGACCTCGACGCTCTCGGGATCGTCAACGAGGGAGCGCGCCAGGATCAGCACCAGGTTCTGCAGCTGGTCCACGAGAAGCCTCCTAGAGGACGCCGGAGACCTGCAGGAGCTTGCGCACCTGGTCGGTGGGCTGGGCCCCCTTGTCCAGCCACTCGCGGGCCTTCGCCTCATCGACCCGGATATCCGAGGGCTGCGTGCGCGGGTTATAGGTTCCTATGCGGTCTATAAAGCGGCCGTCTCGCGGACTGCGCGAGTCCGCGACTACTATCCTGTAGAAAGGCGCCCCCTTCGCGCCGTGCCTTGCGAGCCTTATCTTTACCGCCATCTACTCTCCTCTCTCGAGTTACCTGCGTCCGGGTAGACCGGGCATGCGGGGCATCCCACCGCCCTTGCCCATCTGGCGCATCATCTTCTGCATCTCGTTGAACTGTTTTATGAGCTTCTGAACCTCTTGCTGGGTCGCCCCGGAGCCGCGCGCGATCCTACGCACCCTGCTCGGGTTTTGCAAGAGCTTGGGGTTGCGCCGCTCCTGCGCCGTCATCGACGTTACCATGGCCTCGACCCTTCCGAGCATCCGGTCGTCTATCTGCGCCCCCGCGAGCTGCTTGCCCAGGCCCGGGATCATGCCGAGCAGGCCGGAGAGCGGCCCCATCTTCTTTATCATCTGCATCTGCTTGAGAAAGTCCTCGAAGGTGAACTTGCCGGACATCAGACGCTTGGCGTCGGCCTCGGCCTCCTCGCGGTCCATCTGCTGCTCGGCTTTCTCGATCAGGGTAAGCACGTCGCCCATGCCGAGAATGCGTCCCGCCATCCGGTCGGGGTAGAAGTAGTCGAACTCGCTCATCTTCTCGCCCTCGGAGGCGAACCTGATCGGACGCCCCGTCACCGAGACGACGGAGAGGGCAGCGCCGCCGCGCGCATCCCCATCGAGCTTGGTGAGGATCATCCCGTCGAAGTCCGCGTACTCCTGGAACGCCTGCGCGACCTCGACCGCGTTCTGGCCCGTCACCACGTCGAGGACCAGGAGCACGGAGTGCGGCCGCGAGGACTTCCTGACGCGCTTGATCTCCTCCATCATCTCCACGTCGACGACCTGCCGGCCCGCGGTGTCCACGACGACGAAGTCGTAGCCGCCGTCCGCGGCGGCCTTGATTCCCCGCTCGGCGATCTCCTCGGGCGCCGACTCGGTACCCTCCTCGTAGACGGGAACCCCGAGCTCGCGCCCGATCTGCTGCAGCTGGTCTATGGCCGCCGGACGGTAGGTGTCGCAGGCCACCAGGTACGGGTTCTTGCCTAGCTTGCGCACGAAGAGGGCGAGCTTGCCCGCCGCCGTGGTCTTGCCGTGACCGTTGAGCCCGGCGAGCATAATGACGGTCGGCGGCCTCGAGGCGAAGGTGAGCTTGTGCGAGGTGCCGCCCATCAGGTTCGCCAGCTCCTCGTTGACGATCTTGACGATCTGCTGGCCCGGGCTCAGAGCCTTCGAGACCTCGGCGCCGGTCGCCCTCTCGCGGACGTTGCCGACGAATTCCTTGACGACGGCGTAGTTGACGTCCGCCTCTAGTAGGGCGAGCCGTATCTCGCGCGTTACCTTCTTTACCTGGTCCTCTGTGAGGTTGCCGCTGCCGCGCACCCCGTCGAGCGCCGCGTTCAGCCTCTCGCCCAGAGTATCGAACATACCCTAGAGGTCTCCAAACAGGGCCTGGGCGAACTCTCGGGCGTCGAAGGGGTGCAGGTCCTCGGCCTTCTCGCCGACCGAGACGAGCTTTATGGGAACCCCGATCTCGTTGGCTATCGCGAGCGCTATGCCGCCCTTGGCGGTGCCGTCGAGCTTGGTCAGAATGACCCCCGTTACCCCCGCGACCTCGTCGAACATCTTGGCCTGCCTGATGCCGTTCTGACCCGTGGTGGCGTCTATGGTGAGCAAGACCTCGTGTGGCGCGCCGGCAAGCTGCCGCGCTATGACCCGCCTGACCTTGTCAAGCTCGGCCATGAGGTTGATCTTGGTGTGCAACCGCCCCGCCGTGTCGATGAGGAGAACGTCGACCCCATCTCTCTTGGCCGCCTCGACGGCGTCGTGCGCGACGGCCGCCGCATCGGCGCCCCGCTCCCTGGCCACCACGGGAGCCCCGGTCCTCTCGCCCCAGCGCTGCAGCTGCTCGATGGCGGCCGCCCGGAAGGTGTCCCCGGCGGCGAGCATCGCCTTGCCGGGCAGGAAGTTGACGAGCTTGCCGATGGTCGTCGTCTTGCCCGTGCCGTTGACGCCGACCATCAGGATCACCGTCGGCTCGTGCGAGATGTCGAGCTCGACGGGCCCCTCGAGCATGCGCGCGGCGTGCTCGACGAGGAGCTCCCTGAGCTCCTCGCCGCTCGTGATGTTCCTCTCGAGCGCTTCCTGTTCGAGCTCCCGAACTAGTTTCGACGTCGTCGCCACACCGACGTCGGAGGCTATGAGGATCTCCTCCACCCTCTCCCAGAACTCCTCGTCCTCGGCGTCCCGGAACTCCGCCAAAGCCGCGTTGAACTGCCCGACGACGGACTCCCGGCTCCTCCGCAAGCCCTGGCGCAGCCGCCCGAACCAGCCGTCGGATTCCTGGGTCCAGGCCGCCGCCTCGGCATCGGGCGCCTCCTCGACAACCCCCGGCTCAGGCAGCGCCTCCTCTACCGGTTCGGGCTCTTCGACCGGCTCCTCGGGCTCCCCGCGAGCGGCCAGAACCTCCTCGGCCGCCTCGGCGCCCTCGATCTGTTCGCTCTCCCGGGCAGGGGCCTCGGTCGCTACGCCGGACTCCTCTACGTCCCGTCTGAAAAAGTTACGCCACGAGCGCGCCATGAACTGCTTCCCTACTCTCCCTGCATGCGCTTCGATACAACCGTGGTGGCCCCGGCGACGTCCTGGACCACGCCATAGAGCACATCCGCCGCGGCCATCGTCCGCTTCTGGTGGGTCACCAGCAGATACTGGCCGGTGGCCCGGTGAGAGTCTACCACAGCGAGAAAACGCGCCAGATTGAGATCGTCGAGCGCAGCCTCGGCCTCGTCGAGCACGCAGAACGCGCCCGCATCACCGCCAGGCCGGCTGAGGAAGATGCTGAAGAGGAAAGAAAGCGCGAGCAGCGCCCGCTCGCCACCCGAGAGGACCCTTAGCGGCTTCCAACCCCGCCGTCCGAGCCTCAGCCCGACCTCCACCCCCTCATCCGAGAGGTCCAGAACCCCCGACGCTCCCTCCATCATCCGCGGAACCATCTCCTCAAACGCCCCACGCACCCGCCCGAAGGTCTCGGAGAAGCGGGCCTCTATCTCTCGATCTATAGATAGTATTATGCGGCTAAGCTCGTCTGCGGCGGCCTGGGCGTCGGCGCGCTGGGCGGAGACGAACTCGTGGCGTTCGCGCAGTTCCTGTTCCTGGGCGAGGGAGAGGAGGTTGACGTCGCCGAAGCGTTTGAGCCTGCGCGCCAGGCGGTGTCGTTCCTGGTCGGTGGTGGGCGGGTGGCGCCCGGCCTCGCGCCGGGCGGCCTCGAGAGTAGAGCCCCACTCGGCCTGTATCTCGTCTGTGGCCTCGGCGGTAGCTGCCCGTGCTCGCTGGAGGTCTTCGGTGAGGCGCTCTGCGGCTGCGCGGGCGGCGGCGAGGTCGCCGGCGAGGGTGGCGGCCTGGCGGGCGAGGTCGGTACGTTGCGCGGAGGCACCGCGGTGGGCGTCGGCGGTCTGGGACCTCAGGGCGCGCAGCGCGTTGCGCCGCTCGCGGACGGCGGTCGCGAGTTGCGAGGAGACGCGCGCCGAGCGTGCGGCGGCCCTCGCCGTCCGGTCGGGGTCCCGTCCGGAGGCGCTCCGGGCGTATTCGAGCCGGCGGGAGATGCGCTCGCGGCGATATCGGCCCGCCGCGAGGGCGGAGCGCAGCGCTTTGAGGCTGCGGTGGGAGTCTTCGGCTGCTACCCCCGCCTCGCCGGCGGCCTGCGCCGCTGCGGCGGCCTCGGCGTCGACGTCGGCGCAGAGCCCCTCGGCCCGCAGGAGGGCCGCCTCCTTCTCGCGCGTCTGCAGGATCAGGGTCTCCCGCAGCCTTCGCCGCTCCGCGAGAGCTCTGCTTGAGTCCTCGGCCGCCGTCAGGCGACGTGCGGCGCCGCGGGCGAGCAGGGCCCGGGCTCGCGAGGCACGCCCGGCGAGCGCCGAGAGGCTCTCGGCCGTGACTGCGAGCCGCTCCATGCGCCGGGAGGCGGTGGATATCTTCTTCCGCAGGTCGTAGAGCATCGCTTCGGGTCCCCGCTTCAGGGCATCCAGGCGCTCGCGTCCGGCCGCGAGTCTGGCCTCGCGCGCGAATCTGCCCGAGGCTGGCCTGCGGCTCAGGCTGGTACGCGTAAGGCGCAGGCCCTGTCTGGTGACCGCGACGTAGCCGTTCGATGGGGCGCTCTTCCGGGGCTCCTCTATGACGTAGATGCCACCCAGGAGGCGCTCGACGGCTTGCGCGTAGCGACCGTCCACGACCTCCACGCACTCTACCAGCGGCTTGCCGGGCGGGGTTCCGCCTTCCTCTACCCGCCCTGCGTCCAGGCGGACGGCAACGCGCTCCGTGCCGGAGACGAGCTTCAGGCCCTCGTCCACGTTCTCGGCCAGCACGCCCGCGCCGAACTCGCCGAGGGCGGCATCTACGGCCGCCTCGTAACCGGGACGAGCCCTAAGCACCTCGTAGAGCCTGGTGTTGCCCCCGGGCGCCGCATCCTGCAACGCACGCACCTCCGACTCGGCCCTTCCGAGAGCTGCTGCAAGCGCCCCGCGACGCCGGTCGATATCCTCGGCCCGGTCCTCGACCAGCGCTAGCCTGTCCCCGAGCCGCTCCCGGAGGCCGGTTAGCCTCGAGGCGGCACCCTCCCCCCGCGGGCGCTCGAGGCTCTCAGCCAGGTGGCTCAGGCGTTGCAGCTCCTCTTGCGGCATAGCCTCGAGGGGCCGCGCAGCCTCCTCGAGCCGGGCGCGGAGCCTCTCCAGCTCGGCTGCCAGACGAGAGTGCTCCTTTCCAGCCGAGGTCGCCCGCTGCCTGGTCTGCTCCAGAGTCACCCGCAGGCGAGAGGTCCGCGCGAGCAGCGCGCTGTGCGTGGCCTCCGCGGCGGCACGCCGCTCCTCGAGGTCGGCCAGGGACTGCGATATCACGTCCAGCTCCTCTTCGAGGCGGCCGGCGGACCGCTGCAGATCTCCACTACGGCCCGCCTCGAGGCGGAACAGGTTCCTATCCGCGCGCAACGACTCGCTCCGCAGGTTATCTGAGACCTCCTCGAGACTCTCGAGCGAGGCCTCCGTCTCGTGAAGCACTCCTTCGAGCGCCGCAGACCGGCGAGCCAGGTTCTCCTCCTCCTCGCGCAGCGCCTCCTGGCTGCTCGAAAGCTTCGCGCTGCGGGCCCTGCTCTCCTTTAGCCTTCGCTGCAGCCCCTCGAGGTCGCGGGTGGCCTCCCGGTAGAGGTGCGCCAGGGAGAGCTCGCGGAAACGGGTCTCCAGCTCCCGGTACTCGCGGGCGGCCACCGCCTCCCTCTCCAGCCTCCGGAGCTGGCCGGCGAGCTCCGCCTCCAGCTCGCGCGTCTTCTCCAGCTGGGAGGCGGCTCTCTCGAGACGGCGGCTCGCCGAGAGGCGCCGCCGCCGGTAGACGCCAAGGCCCGCGGCCTCCTCCAGGGCGAGGCGACAGGCAGCCGCGCCGCCCGCGACTATCGCGTCCACGGCCCCCTGGCGCAGGATGCTGTGGCGTCCGATCCCGGCCTCCCCGGCGACCGCCCGCACGTCCTGTAGCCGCGCACGAGAGCCGTTGATCCTGTACTCCGTCTCGCCGGTGCGGGAGATGCGCCGCGTGATGGAGACCTCCTCGTACGGGAGCGATATCTCCCCGCCCGAGTTATCCAGTACGAGCGTTACCTCGGCGGCGCCCGCGGGCGGGAGCGTCTCGGAGCCGGAGAATATAAGCTCGCTCATGGCCCCGGCTCGCAGTACTCCCGGACTCTGCTCCCCGAGCGCGAAGAGTACCGCGTCCGTGATATTGCTCTTCCCCGACCCGTTCGGCCCGACTATAGCCGTTACGCCGCCCTCGAGAGGCATCCTGACCGGCCTCGCAAACGTCTTGAAGCCCTTGATATAGATCCCCGAGAGCACCATGCGCATTCTACGTAACTTCACTGCAAAAAGCACGCGGAAAAGTGCAGCAAATCACTTGTCAGTGAAGAAAGCTCAGGCGCCGACGTGTACTTCGACCGACGCGCGCGGGACCGGCCGGATGCCCAGGATCTCGAGCGCGGCGCGTGCGGCCGCCTGCTCGCTCTCCTTGATGGATCTGCCCTCGCCGGTTGCTACCTCGCGGCCATCGACCGATACCCCGGATGCAAAGCTCGGACGGTGCGCCGGACCCTGCTTCGATATCACGCGGTAGGTCGGCCTCAGACCGTCGGCCTGGAGCGTCTCCTGCAAAAGGGTCTTCCAGTCGCGCAGCTCGTCGGTGTCCACCTCGGAGGGGTTGAAGATCTCATCGATCGTGCGTACTACGAGGTCGCGGTCTATCAGGTAGGCAGCCCCGATTATGGCCTCGACCGTGTCGGCGATGACCGAGTCGTTGATGACGGAGCTCTCGATGATATCCTCGAGCCCCTCGGCCCGGCCCACGGTCGCCAGAAACGATTTGCGCACCAGGTGGGCCCTGATGCGCGTGAGATCTCCCTCCAGGAGCTCCGGATAGCCGTGAAAGACCAGCTCCGCCACCCGGCTATTCAACACCGAATCCCCCAGGAACTCGAGCCGGCCGTTGGAGTCATAGGGATCTGCGACGCTCGGGTGCGTCAGCGAGCGCTGCCGGAGAGGCTCCGGCAGGATCGTTATGAGGTCTTTTATAGACACTTCGTTCTCTATTCTACACCTTCGAGAAAGCCACCACGACGTTGTGGCCCCCGAAGCCCATGGAGTTGGAGATAGCCGCCTCGAGGCCTGGCGCTTCCTGGGCCTCGGCCCCCACGTAGTTCAGGTCCTCGCAGTCTTCGGCCAGGTTCTCCAGGTTGATAGTCGGGGGGACCACCTCGTTCTTGATGGCGAGCGCGCACATTATGCCCTCGGTAGCGCCCACGGCGCCGAAAGAGTGGCCCGTCATCGACTTCGTCCCGGAGACCAGCGCGTGGGGCATGACCCTGGATATCGCCTTCGTCTCGGGCCCGTCGCCCGTCGGGGTCGCGGTGGCGTGAGCGTTCACGTGCCCGACGTCTTCCGCCCTCAGGCCAGAGTCTTCGAGCGCCAGGCGCATCGCGCGCTCCACCCCGCGGCCCTGCTCGTCCGGGGCGGTAACGTGGTAGGCATCCGTCGTGCGGCCGTAGCCCGAGACGGCGGCTATCGGCTCGGCGCCCCGCCGCTCGGCGTGCTCCGGGCTCTCGAGGATGAGGGCCCCGGCGCCCTCGCTCATCACGAAGCCGTCGCGATCCTTGTCGAAGGGGCGGCTCGCGCGGTGCGGCTCGTCATTGCGGCGGCTGACGGCCCGGATCGCGCAGAAGCCCGCCATTGAGAGGGGTGTGATCGGGGCCTCGGCGGAGCCCGCGATCACGATGTCGGCGTCGCCGCGCCGGATCAGCTCGAGCCCCTCGGCTATCGCCTCGGCCCCCGTCGCGCAGGCCAGAACCGGACACTGGCCCGGGCCCGTAGCGCCGAGCATTATCGCGAGCTGGCCCGCGACCATGTTCGGGACCATCATCGTGATCAAGAACGGGCTCACCCTCCCGGGACCTCGCTCCTGCAGCACCCGGTACTCGCGCTCCCAGGTCGAGAGCCCGCCGATACCGCTGCCGATCACGATACCAACGCGCTCCGGCCTCTCGCGAATGACGTCTGCTATACCTGCGCTCTCGGCCGCCTCGATACCGGCGGCGATGCCCAGCTGGGCGAAGCGGTCCATCCTGCGGGCCGCCTTCTTGCTCATAAAGTCCGTGGGATCGAAGTCCGAGCACTCGCCGGCGATCTGAGACGGGAACGGCGAGGAGTCGAAGAGCGTGATCTCCCCGATGCCGCTCTTGCCGTGCAGAGTGGCGTCCCAGAAGTTCTCGACGCCGGCGCCCAGAGGTGTGGCGGCCCCCGCGCCGGTGATCAGCGCGCGACCGTTGCCGTTCGATCCCTCCTCGGTCACGCCGGCTGGTGTTCCTGCACGTAGTCCACGGCCTCCTCGACGGTGGTGATCTTCTCGGCCTCCTCGTCGGGTATCTCCATCCCGAACTGCTCCTCGAGCTCCATGATGAGCTCCACGAGGTCCAGCGAGTCGGCTTCCAGGTCCTCGCGGAAGGACGCGTCAGGCGTGACATCGCTCTCGTCGACACCCAGCCGGTCGGCGGTTATCTCCTGGATCTTGTTCAGTATCTCGTCGCGATCCAAGCCCAAACTCCTCTCCAAACTTTACGACAAGCTCCGTCTACCCCTGGCGGGCACAGCGCGTAGTGTAACTGCAAAACGCCCTACTGCATAGTCATTCCACCGTCGACGGCTATGGTCTGACCGGTTACATACCCCGCTCCCTCCCCGGCCAAAAACGCGACGACCTCCGCGACCTCCTCGGCCTCGCCGAAGCGCCCCATCGGGACCTGGGTCCGTATGGCTTCTTTGACGTCCTCCGGCAGGCTGCCGGTGAGCTCGGTCTCGACATACCCGGGCGCCACCGCGTTGGCCGTGATGCCGCGCTGCGCGACCTCCCGTGCCACGCTCTTGGTGAACCCGATGATACCCGCCTTGGACGCCGCGTAGTTGGCCTGCCCCGCATTGCCGACGAGGCCTACCACGGAACTGACGTTGACGATCCTGCCCCACCGCGCCCGGATCATGGGCCGCAGAGCCGCCCGCGTGCATAGATACGTGCCCCCGAGGTTGGTCCGAAGCACCTCGTCGAACTCTTCTTCTTTCATTCGCATCATGAGGTTGTCGCGCGTGAGGCCGGCGTTGTTGACGAGTATGTCCAGCCGCCCGAACGCGGCGCTCACGCCCTCGAAGAGCGCCTGCACATCCTCCGCCGAAGCCACATCACCCTTGAATACCTCGCACTCCACGCCGGCTTCGCGCACCGCATCGGCCGTCTCCCGGGCCGCATCGTCGTTGGAGCGGTAGGAGATCGCCACGCTGGCACCCTCCGCCGCGAGCCGAAGGGCTACGGCCCGGCCGATGCCCCGGCCGGCGCCGGTGACGATGGCCACACGGCCCCTCTCTATCACTCGACCTCCTCCCTCTCGGCGAAGGCGAACATGAGCTGCGCCTCGCAGACCCGCTCGCCGCCGACCGCGGCCCGGCCCGTGCCCCGTCCGACCCGCCCCTTGAGCCGGTCTATCTCGACCTCCATTACGAGAACGTCGCCGGGAACTACCTGCCTGCGGAACCTGACGCCGTCTATGCCGGCAAACAGCGCGAGCTTGTCCTCGTGCGCTCCGCCAGCCATGACGCCGACCGCTCCAACCTGCGCCATCGCCTCGATGATCAGGACGCCCGGCATAACGGGGTAGTCCGGGAAGTGCCCCTGGAAGAAGGGCTCGTTCTGGGTGACGTTCTTGACCCCGACCGCCCGGACGCCGGGCTCGAGCTCGTCGATCCTGTCCACGAGCAAGAACGGGTAACGATGAGGGATGAGACGCCGTATCTCCGCGGGCCCCAACGGCGCCTTCACGAGAGCACCTCCCTCGCCGTGCGACCCACGATATCTTTGCGCCTGAAATCTCTTAGCATCCGCGTCAACGTCCCGTCCTCCCCCGCCTCGACGATCTCCTCCACCCCCAGGCTCTCGAACCTCTCGATAACGGCCACCCAGCGCACGGGCGAGAGCATCTGGTTGCCGAGCGCGAGCCGCAGGTCTCCGGCCGTGATCAACACCCCGCCGTCCGTCGCCCCGACCATAGGGACCTCCGGATCCCGCAAGGCCACCTCCGCCAGCATCGCGCTCATCGCGCGCGAGGCCTCCAGCATGAGCGGCGAGTGGAAGGACCCCGCGACATCCAGCTCCACCTTGCGGCCGCGCACCCGCTCCGCGAGAGCCTCCAGGGCCCCCTTTTCACCCGAGATAACGGTCTGCCGCGGAGTGTTGAAGTTGGCCGCCACGACGGTCCCCTCGACCTCCTCGGCAGCGCGCACGACTTCGGCCGGGTCGGCCCCGATGAGGGCTATCATGCCTCCCGGGTTCTCTCTGGCCGCCTCGTTCATGAGCCGGTCCCTCTCCGCTACGAGCCGCACGGCGTCCTCGAGCCCCAGAGCCCCCGCCGCGTGCGCGGCGGCGTACTCGCCTAGTGAGTGCCCGGCCACCACATCCGGCTCTACCCCCGCCTCGCGCAGCTTGTAGAGGAGGTCTACGGAGCCCGCGAAGACAGAGAGCTGGTACGGCACCTCGGCCTCCCCTACCCGCGCCCGCACGGCTTCGCGGACCTCGCCGGAGATATCACCCGCCAGGCTCCCCTGCCCCGGGAAGACAATGGCCCGCCGAATCTCCCCCCGCTCCATCGCTCAGACCCTGTACAGGTTCGCAGCCCACGTCAGCCC
>DASTQK010000084.1:0-5644 GCA_035761765.1 Rubrobacteraceae bacterium | reverse complement strand
AGTCCACGTGAGCGTAGTGCCTGTTCTCCGTAGCATACTCCTGGTGGGAGGTAGCTATGGTGATACCGCGCTGCTTCTCTTCCGGGGCGTTATCTATCTGGTCGAAGGCCACCTCGCGGTTTGCGGGGTCGTCTGGGACCCTCTTGGCCAACACCTTCGTTATGGCCGCCGTAAGGGTGGTCTTGCCGTGGTCTACGTGGCCGATGGTGCCCACGTTGAGGTGCGGCTTGGTCCTCTCAAAGACTCCTCTTGACATAACTCTCCTAACTTTCCGCTATCTCTTGCGCGATGCTCTTGGGCACCTCGGCATAGTGGTCGAACTGCATGGTGAACGTCGCGCGGCCCTGGGTCTTCGAGCGTACGGTGGTCGCATACCCGAACATCTCGGAGAGCGGTACCATCGCGCGTATGACCTGCCCGCCGCTGCGGGAGTCCATCCCCTGGATGTGGCCGCGCCTGGCGGAGAGGTCGCCCATGACATCGCCCATAAACTCCTCGGGCACGACTACCTCCACGTCCATTACCGGCTCGAGCAGAACCGGGTTGGATCTCTTGAGAGCCTCCTTGGCGGCCATGGAACCCGCGATCTGGAACGCCATCTCCGAGGAGTCCACCTCGTGGTAGGACCCATCGACCAGCTCCACCCTGACGTCAACCACCGGATAGCCGGCCACGATGCCGCTATCGAGCGCGTCCTGGATACCCTTGTCCACGCTCGGAATGTACTCCCTCGGGATGACGCCGCCGACGATCTTGTTCTCGAACTCGTAGCCGCCCTCGTCGTTGTGCTCGATGTTGATGACGGCGTGACCGTACTGGCCACGACCGCCCGTCTGCCTGACGAAGCGGCCCTCGACTTTCTCGGCCCGCCGACGCACGGTCTCCCTATAGGCGACCTGCGGCTTGCCGATGTTCGCGTCGACCCGGAACTCCCTCAAGAGCCTGTCCAGGATGATCTCGAGGTGCAGCTCGCCCATGCCGGCGATGACCGTCTGCCCCGTCTCCTCGTCGCCCCGAACCGTGAAGGTCGGGTCTTCCTCCGCGAGACGTTGCAGCGCGGCGCTCAACTTCTCCTGGTCGGCCTTCGTCTTCGGCTCGATAGCCTGGTCGATGACAGGCTCGGGGAAGATCATCTCCTCGAGCACGATCTGCTCGGGATCGTCCGCCGCAACCAGCGTGTCGCCCGTCCCGGTCCTGGAGAGACCGATGGCCGCCACCAGCTCGCCGGCGTAGACCTCCTCGCGCTGCTCGCGCGAGTTGGCGTGCATCTGCAAGAGGCGCCCTACGCGCTCGCGCTGGCCCTTGGTCGTGTTCATGATGTAGGAGCCGGCCCTGAGCGTCCCGGAATACACCCGCATGAACGTCAGCCGCCCGACGTGCGGGTCGGACTGCACCTTGAAGGCTAGTGCGGCTAGCGGGGCGCTCTCGTCAGCCTCGCGCGTAACCTCCTCGCCGTCCGCCGTGAGGCCCTGTATCGGGGGCACGTCGAGCGGGCTCGGCAGGTAGTCCACGACGCCGTCCAGAAGCGGCTGCACACCCTTGTTCTTGAACGCCGAGCCGCAGAAGACGGGGGTCATCTCGATCTCGAGCGTAGCCTTGCGGATCGCCTCGCGAATCTGGTCGGGCTCGATCTCCTCACCCTCCAGATACATGACCATGAGCTCCTCGTCCTGGTCGGCGATCGCCTCGAGCAGCCCCTCCCTGTACTCCTCGGCCAGATCCTGCATCCCAGCCGGGATATCGGTCTCCTCCCACTCGGCCCCAAGGTCGTCCTTGTAGAGGATCGCCCTCATCTCGACTAGGTCAACGATGCCCCGGAACTCCGACTCGGCCCCGATCGGCAACTGTACCGGTACCGCGTTGGCCCCGAGCCGCTCGTGCATCGTCTCGACCGCCCTGTAGAAGTCGGCCCCGATCCTGTCCATCTTGTTGACGAACGCTATGCGCGGAACCCCGTACTTGTCCGCCTGCCGCCATACCGTCTCCGACTGCGGCTCCACTCCCGCAACCGAGTCAAAGAGGGCTATCGCCCCGTCAAGTACCCGTAGACTCCGCTCTACCTCGACAGTGAAGTCCACGTGTCCGGGCGTGTCTATAATATTGATCCGGTACTGCTCTGGGATACGGGTATGGAGGCCCTCCCGCGAGCCGTCCTTACCGTTCTTCGACTCGCCGGTACCGCCCCAGAACACGGTTGTTGCGGCGGAGGTAATAGTGATACCGCGTTCGCGCTCCTGGGCCATCCAGTCCATAACGGCGTTACCGTCGTGAACCTCGCCCAGTCTGTGGGTCAGGCCGGTATACAGCAGGATACGTTCTGTCGTCGTCGTCTTCCCCGCGTCGATATGCGCCATGATCCCGATATTCCGGACCCGGCGCAGCGGGGTCTTTTTGGCTACCTGTACAGTCATATCGTTTCCTCGTCACCACCTGTAGTGTGCGAACGCCCGGTTGGCCTCGGCCATCCGGTGGGTATCCTCCTTGCGCTTCACGCTAGAGCCTATATTGTCCTTCGCGTCCAGGATCTCCCCGGCCAGCCTGCGGCCCATCGTCTTCTCGCGGCGCGCGCGGGCGAAGCCGACCATCCAGCGCAGGGCGAGGGTGTTCGCCCTGCGGGGGTTCACCTCGACCGGCACCTGGTAGGTTGCGCCGCCGACGCGCCTGGAGCGCACCTCGAGGCGCGGCCGGATATTATCCAGGGCGTTGTTCAGGACCGTCACCGGGTTCGAGCCGGTCCGCTCCTCGACGAACGAGAGCGCGTCGTAGACTATTCTCTCTGCGACGCTCTTCTTGCCGTCGAGCATGATCTTGTTGATCAGCTGTTGAACCAGCACGCTCCCGTAGACGGGATCGGCAGGGATCTTTCTCTTCGGCGGTGCTGCTCGCCTCGGCATCTAGTCTCTCCCCCTACGGCCTCTTGGTCCCATACTTCGAACGGCCCTGCTTGCGGTCGTTTACGCCCAGGGTGTCCAGCGCCCCGCGCACGACCTTGTAGCGGACGCCTGGCAGGTCCTTCACGCGCCCGCCACGCACCAGCACGACGGAGTGCTCCTGCAAATTGTGCCCCTCGCCCGGCACGTAGGCCGTGACCTCGTGGCCGTTCACGAGCCGCACGCGTGCGATCTTGCGCAGCGCCGAGTTGGGCTTCTTCGGCGTGGTGGTCGAGACGCGGGTGCACACGCCCCGGCGCTGGGGCGAGCCCTGGAGCGCCGGCGTCGCCGTCTTCTCCTTCTTAAACTTGCGCTCTTTGCGCACGAGTTGGTTCGTCGTGGGCACCGTCGCGCCTGCCTTTCTCTCTGCGGAAATGGGGGCTTACTACAAAAGTCCAGCGTCGCGGCCTCTAGAGCTTGTTACCCGGACGTAACTGCTCGTAACCGCGACGCTATATTTTAGGCTCAGGAAGCCGCTATGTCAAGCTCATCCACGTGGCGCGTGGCGTACCCGTCGACGGCAACCGTAAGCTGCCTGTAACGCGGCAGCCCGGTGGCTGCGGGGATCAGCTTGCCGATGATCACGTTCTCCTTCAGGCCGGCGAGGTTGTCCACCTTACCCTCGATAGCCGCGTCGGTGAGGACGCGGGCGGTCTCCTGGAAGGAGGCCGCCGAGAGGAAGCTGTCGGTGGCGAGCGAGGCCTTCGTTATGCCCATGAGGACCGTGTGGAAGGTGGCTGGCTTGCCCTCCTCTTCCTCGACGCGCTCGTTCTCGGCGAGGACCGTAAACCGGTCGGCCACCTGCTCGGGGAGCAGGATCGTATCGCCCGGGTCGTCCACCACGACCTTGCGAAGCATCTGGCGAACGATCACCTCGATGTGCTTGTCGTGGATGTCCACGCCCTGGGCCCGGTAGACCTTCTGCACCTCATCCACCAGGTAGCGCTCGGTGGTCGTGGTGCCGCGCTCGTAGCGCAGGTCGTTCTCGAGTATCGCGTGTGGGTAGATGGCGCCCTCGGTGATCGGGGTGTTCGCCCTGACCTCGGCGCCCTCGACGAACTCCGACCTCAAGAGCTGGCGCTCGACCTTGTGCTCGCTGACCTCCGCGCCGTCCGGAGAGGTGATGATGACCTTGATCAGCCTATCCGAATCGGTCTCCTCCAGGCTGACCGTACCGTCTATCTCGGCGAGGACGGCCTCGGCCTTCGGGTGCCTGGCCTCGAAGAGCTCGACCACCCTGGGGAGGCCTGCCGTTATGTCCTCGCCGGCGATGCCGCCGGTGTGGAAGGTGCGCATCGTGAGCTGCGTTCCCGGCTCGCCGATGGACTGGGCTGCGATGATGCCGACGGCCTCGCCCACGTCCACGGGCCTGTAGGTCGAGAGCGCCCGACCGTAGCAGTGCTGGCAGACGCCCTGGGGGCTCTCGCACTTGGAGGGCGTCCGGACGGGGACGATGGTCTCCCGCGGCAGCTCCCTGCGCCAGGAGGCGAGCAGGCGCGGCGTGATATCGGTGCCGGCCTCGGCTACGACCTCGCCCGTCTCGGGGTTCACCAGGTCGCGCGCCAGGTAGCGCGCCGCGACGGAGTCGTTCGCGTCGCCGCGCCCGCCTTCCAGGTAGAGCGGCAGGTCCACGTAGCCCTCGGTGCCGCAGTCCTCGTCGTGGATCACCACGTCCTGGGCGACGTCGACGAGGCGGCGGGTGAGGTAGCCCGAGTCGGCGGTACGCAGAGCCGTGTCGGCCTGGCCCTTACGGGCGCCGTGGGTGGAGGTGAAGTACTCCAGCACCGAGAGGCCTTCCATGAAGTTGCTCTTCACGGGCTCGTCGATGATCTCGCCCTTCGTGTTCGTCATCAGGCCGCGCATGCCGGCGAGCTGCGTGATCTGGGAGTAGTTGCCGCGCGCGCCGGAGTTGGCCATCATGTAGATCGGGTTCAGGCGCCAGAGGTTGGCCTTCATGGCGTCCTCGACCTCGTTCTTGGCCTCGGTCCAGAGCGTGATGACGCGCTCCAGCCTCTCCTCATCGGAGATGAAGCCCTGGTGCCACTGCTCCTCGACCTCGTCGACCATCTCCTGGTAGCGCTGTAGGATCTCATCCTTCTGCTCGGGCACGACGATATCGTTCTTGCCGACGGATATCCCGGCACGCGTGGCCGTGTGGAACCCGACCCTCTTGAGGGTATCCAGCAGCCGGCTGACGAGCTCGGTCGGGTAGCGCTCGACGTAGCGCTGGACGAGGCTCTTGATCTCGCCCTTCTTCAATACGTGGTTGACGAACTCGTAGTCGTCCTGGTCGTACTCCTCACCGAGGTAGTCCCTCAGGGTCTGCTCTACGTTCTCGTTGAAGAGGACGCGCCCGAGGGTGGTCTCCACCCTCCCGCCTGCGCGGCGGTAGATGACCTTGTCGTGGATCTTGAGCGAGCCTTCCTTGTAGGCGGCCTCGGCCTCGTCGTAAGAGGAGAGGTACGCCTTGGGCTGCTCCTCCTCGAACTCGTCGCCGGCGTAGGTGATGTAGTACAGACCGAGGACCATGTCCTGCGAAGGCACCGCGATGGGGAAGCCGTTTGCCGGGAGCAGTATGTTCTGCGTCGAGAGCATCAGGATGCGCGCCTCGGCCTGCGCCTCGGGGCTCAGGGGCACGTGCACGGCCATCTGGTCGCCGTCGAAGTCCGCGTTGAACGCGTGGCAGACGAGCGGGTGGACCTGGATCGCCTTGC
>DASTQK010000083.1:0-10863 GCA_035761765.1 Rubrobacteraceae bacterium | reverse complement strand
TATCTGCAGGTGGAGCGGCGCATAGAGGACCTCCTGCTGCAAGGCCGCTACAAGGCTGGAGACCGGATACCGCCCGAGGCCGAGCTGGTGGGATCTCTGGGCGTCTCGCGGGTCACGGTACGGGCGGGGCTCGCGCGGCTGGTCGAGCGCGGGTTGCTGGAGCGCCGCCGCGGGAGCGGGACGTTCCTGGTACGGCCGCCCAAGGGGGCCAGGCTGCAGGCCGGGCTCGAGAGGCTCGAGACCTACACCGTCCACGCCGAGCGGCTCGGTCTGGAGCTGGATAGCCGGGATCTGGAGATCGAGGCGGTCCGGGCGAGCGCGGACGAGGCGGCTGCGCTGGAGATCCCCGAAGGCAGCCCGCTCGTCAAGGTCTCGCGTGTTCTGCTCGTGGAACGCAAACCGGCCGCGTGGATGGTGGACGTGGTACCGGAGAGCGTCGTCGGTATCGAGGAGGTCAGGGAGCGCTTCCGCCCGGACGCCATGTTGCTCGACCTGCTGGTCTCCGGGGGTGTTCCCGTGGGTTTCTCCCAGATGTCCATCGAGGCGGCCATGATCGGCCCCGACGATTACGTCGGGAAGAGGCTAGGCCTGAAATCTCTCTCGGCCGTGCTCTCGCTGACCCAGACCATGTACCTCACCGATGGCCGGCCCGTGCAATGGTCGCACGACACCTTCCTGCCGGGACACCTCAATCTGCACCTCGTGCGGGAGCTCTTCGAGGTGCGAAAACTCTCGTGAGAGTGGCATCAGACCTCTAAGCAAGGAGCGTGGTTTGTCCGAGATAGCTTGGGAAGATTTCGAGAAGGTCGACGTCCGGGTCGGCAGGGTCGTTGCGGCTGAGCCATTCCCGGAGGCGAGGAAGCCCTCGATCAAGCTCCTGGTAGACTTCGGACCGGAGGTCGGACAGAAGAGGACCAGCGCCCAGATAACGGAGCACTACGCTCCTGGCACGCTCGTCGGTCGGCAGGTGATCGCGGTGGTCAACTTCCCGCCCAAGCGGATCGCGGGTTTCAAGAGCGAGGTGCTCATCCTCGGGGTGCCCGATGAGAGAGGCGCGGTGGTGCTCCTCTCCCCGGACCGGGAGGTTCCGCTCGGCCAGAGGATGTTCTGATGCTTCAGCGTTCACTCTTCTGGCGGGGTCTCTGAAACCCGATGCCTATCCCACTACCAGGTTCACGAGCCGTCCGGGCACGTAGACGCTCTTGCGCAGCTCCTTGCCCTCGACGTGAGGCCTCACCCTCTCGCTGGAGATGGCGAGCTCTCTGGCGTCCTCCTCGGTGATATCCGCCGGGACCTCGATGCGGTCGCGCAGCTTCCCGTTGACCTGGACGACGAGCGTGATCTCCTGCGCCCGGATCACGTCCTCGTCCCATGCGGGCCACGCCTGCTCGTGCACGGAGTAGGCCTCGCCCAGAGCGCTCCACATCTCCTCGGCGTGGTGCGGCGCGAACGGCGCAAGCAGGAGGACGAACGCGCGCAGCGCAGCATTCCACTCCTCCTCCCCCACCTCGCCCTTTATGGCGAGCAGGTAGTTGGTGTGCTCCATGAGCGTCGCGATCGCCGTGTTGAACCGGAACGCCTCGAGGTCCCCCGTGACCTTCTTGACGGTCCTGTTGGTCCGGCGCGCGAGATCGGCCGGGTCGGCCTCGGCCCCCGAAAGGTCGCTCTCACCGGTGAGCGAGAGGGCGCGCCTCAGGAAGCGCGAGACGCCCTCGATGCCGCGCCCGTCCCAGGGGCCGCCCTGGTCCCAGGGGCCGATGAACATCAGGAAGGAGCGCAGGGCGTCCGAGCCGTAGCGGTCCACGAACTCCTGCGGGTTGACGACGTTGCCCCGGCTCTTGCTCATCTTCTCCGCGTCCTCGCCGAGGATGATGCCCTGGTTGAACAGCCGGAGCATCGGCTCGTCGAAGTCCACGAGCCCGAGGTCTCGCATGACCTTGGTGAAGAAGCGCGTATAGAGCAGGTGCATCACGGCGTGCTCGATGCCGCCGGTGTACTGGTCGACCGGGAGCCACCTCGCACCTCTCTCCGGGTCGAACGGTCCCTCGTCGTGGTGCGGCGAGAGGTAGCGGTACTGATACCACGAGGAGTCCATGAAGGTGTCCATCGTGTCGGTCTCCCGCGTGGCCGGAGAGCCGCATCGCGGGCACTCCGTGTTGTAGAAGTCCGGGTCGCGCTTGAGCGGCGACTCGCCTGTGGGCATGAACTCCGCGTCCTCGGGAAGCACTACCGGGAGATTCTCCTCCGGTACGGGGACCGTGCCGCACCCGTCGCAGTAGATGATGGGGATCGGGTTCCCCCAGTAGCGCTGGCGTGATATCAGCCAGTCCCGCAGGCGGTACGTCACAGCGGCCCTTCCCTTCCCGTTCTCCTCGAGCCACTCGATCATTCGCTTTTTCGCGTCCTGCACCCCGAGGCCGTTCAGAAACTCGCTGTTTATCGCCTGTCCCTCGCCGACGTATGCCTCGCCGTCGAAGTCCTCGGGTGGCTCGACGGTACGGACTATGGGCAGATCGTACTTCCCGGCGAAGTCCCAGTCGCGCTGGTCCTGCCCCGGGACCGCCATGATCGCCCCGGTTCCGTAGCCCATGAGCACGTAGTCCGCGATAAAGACCGGGATGCGCTCGTTGTTGGCCGGGTTGATCGCGTAAGCCCCCGTGAACACGCCCGTCTTCTCGCGTGTGACGTCGGTGCGGTCGATCTCGGTCATCCTCGCCGCCTTCTCGACGTAGGCGCGCACCTCGTCCGATCTCTCCGGGGTCGTGATCTTCTCGACCGCCGGGTGCTCGGGGCTCATCACGAAGAAGGTGGCGCCGAAGAGGGTATCGGGACGCGTCGTGAAGACCTCGATAGTCCCGATACCCTCTATCTCGAAGAAGATCTCCGCTCCTTCGGAGCGGCCGATCCAGTTCGTCTGGAGCACCCTGACCCGCTCGGGCCAGTCGATCTCGGAGAAGTCCAGAAGCTCATCGGCGTAGTCCGTGATCTTGAAGAGCCACTGCACCAGATTCTTCCTTATGACCGGGGTCCCGCACCGCTCGCAGCGCCTCTCAGGCCCCACGACCTGCTCCCGCGCGAGCGTGGTGTTGTCCCTGGGGCACCAGTCCACAGGCACCTCTTTGCGGTACGCGAGGCCCTTCTCGAAGAACTTGAGAAAGAACCACTGGTTCCAGCGATAGTACTCGGGGTCGCAGGTGACGACCTCGGAATCGAAGTCGAACATTGTGCCCATCTGTCTGAGCTGGGTGCGCATGTTCTCGATATTGGACATCGTCCACTTGTAGGGATGGATGCCGCGGTTTATCGCGGCGTTCTCCGCAGGCAACCCGAAGGCGTCGAAGCCGATCGGGAAGAAGACCCGGAAGCCGCGCATCCGCATGAAGCGCGCCCGCGTGTCCGAGGGCGTCATCGCGTACCAGTGGCCGACGTGCAGGTCCCCGCTCGGGTAAGGGAGCATCGTGAGCGCGTAGTGCTTGATCTTCTCGGGGTCTTCGTCCGTTGTGTACAGTTCCGACTCGGCCCATCGCTCCTGCCATCGGCGCTCGAGGGCGGTCGGGTCGTAGGTTCTTCCCTGTTTGGTCTCGCTCACGAGGCTCCTTCGTATTGCGTCTTATCGGGTGGTTCTAGATCAGGGTGAATTCGCGCGAGTCTATAGTCGGGAGTCCGACTTCTGAACCTTGTGATCCCTGGCGTGCATATACCTAATATATCATCGACGGAACCGTTCACGAAAGGCAGTGGCAGGCCGAGACTTCCGCGCCCCGACCGGCGATTGGAGGCCAGGGAGGTCGAAGCCGGCGGAAGCGGTCAGATCATCTCCCCCGCCGGCCTCGAGCACTACTCTCAGGCGAGCGCCAGAACCAGAACGGCGGCGACGAGGGTGCAAAGCACATTGGTGGGCTCGTTGCCGAAGCGCGGCGCCAGAGCGCCGACGAGGCTATCCGCCACGGTACCCAGGAAAGCAGCGAGGGCTACGAGGAGTGCGAAGCCCGGGGTGTCCACCACTCCGAGTGAGAACCCGAGCGCGGCGGTGAGGGCTGCGGCGGCGATGCCGGCGAGCGTGCCCGGCAAAGAGACGGCTCCGTCGGTGCCGGGGGGCACCTCCACCAGAGTAGTTATGAGACGCGGCGCGCGCCCGTAGAGCTGCCCGAGCTCTGACTCCGCGGTGTCTGCGAATGCCGCGCCCAGAGAGGCGACGAAGGCCGCCGCGAGGGCTTCCGAGGAGGTGAGCGCATAGAGCAGCGCGCAGGCGACGGCAACGGCGCAGTTCGCGAGGGCGTTCCTGGCGCCGCGCCGTCCACCCCCGGCCTCGGCGGTCCCGGCGCGCCTCTTGCGCCCGTACCCGAGGCGGGTGAGGAGAGAGCCACCGACGACGAAGAGGGCGAGGACGGCGAAGCCCCGCGGGCCGAGGGAGACGTAGATCGGTGCCCCCACCACGAAGCCGCCCAGAGCCCCGTCCCACCTCACCATCCCGAGGGCGTAAGCGAGGGCCGCGAAAAAGGCCGTTACGCCGAAGGCGGCGAGGACGTGCGCCATCAGGCCGTCCGGTGCGCTCCCTGGAGGCGCTCGAGCAGGCGCCGGGCATAGCGCTCGCACTCCTCGGGGACGGCGTGCAGCAGCGCGGGCTCTATCGTACCCGCTCTGACGCCTTCGCCGGTCAGGCGCTGGACGCCCTGGTAGAGGAGCGAGCCTGCCAGAGGGCTAGGCCTCTCGGGGACGGCGACGACGATGCCGTAGAGGCGCGGGACTGAAGGGTCGCCGACGGCTCCTATGGCGTCCACCGCGTCCGGCCGGTCCTGGCCCACGGCGAAGACGTGGATCAGGGGCTCTTCGGGGACGTTATGGCCCTCCCTCAGGCTCTCCCAGTGGGCGGTGATCCTCACCCGCCCGGCCTGGAGCGCCGCCCTCGAGAGCCCGGACCACACGTCGCCGGCGACCCTGCGAGCGAGCGGGCTCTCGTAGTCGACGAGGATGCCGACCGCGGCCTCGGGTACGCCGGCGTAGGCCGTGAGCTACCCCTCCCCCCTCTCGCGCTTCTCCAGCCGGCGCAGGAAGACGTCTATCTCCCTTACGGTCTGGAGGTCGCCGTTCTCTTGGGCTACCTCGCGGCCCCTGGCAAAGACGCGGCGGGCCTCGGCGTTCTCGCGCAACTCGAAGTGGGCGCGACCGAGCATCCGGTAGGCGACCGAGTAATCCGGTTTGTTCTCTATGGCGCGCCGCAGGTACTCGCGGGCCTCCGGATAGCGGCCCTCATTGAACAGCTCTATCCCCAAAGAGCAGAGGATCATGGGATTATCAGGGTCCTTCTCGAGCAGCTTGCGGAACATCTCCGCCCGCGGCGTCTCCATCGGCGCACCGCCTCATCTTGAGTACCTGTACGCGCCTTTTTAGCACGAAGGAGCGCCGCCTGTTAAAACAGGCGCTCGTGGACGCGCAACGTTTGCTGGAGGAGCTCGCCCGTTCGCCTGACCTCGCGCCCTTCCGGGAGCTGGTCTGGCCGCTGGTGGAGCGCGACCGCGCGCGCCGCAGCGACCTGGTGCGGACGCTGCGAGCCTACTTCGCAGCCGGGGGCAACGCGAGCGAGGCTGCGGACCGGATGTTCCTGCACCGCAACAGCCTGCTCTACCGCCTGGAGCGCATCGGGAAGCTCACCGGTTTAGACTTGCGGGACCCCGGGGTAGCCCTCGCGTTACAACTCGGGTTGTTGGCTCTGGAGAAAGGAGAACCGGATGAAGCTGAGCACCCGTAATCGACTCCCCGGCACCGTCACCGAGGTGGTAAAGGGCGAGGCCGCGGCCAAGGTAACTTTGCAGGTCGGAGACAACCACGTGGTGGCCCTCATCACCCGCGAGAGCGCCGACGAGCTCGGCCTCGAGCCCGGCAAGCAGGTGACCGCGCTCGTCAAGGCCACCGACGTCATGGTCATGACCGACGAGGGCGTGGCTTAGGGGCGGTTCGCGAACCGGCCCTTGAGCGTCTGGTCCTATCCCTCCCCTGTCCGGGCTGCCTTCCCGAGCAGGAACCTGGCGACCAGGATCACCGCAAACGCGAAGACGAGCACCATCACGGAGAGGGCGACGGCCGCGTCGAAGTCGCTCTCGCGGGCCGCGAAGATGGCGAGCGGGATGGTCTGGGTGACGCCGGGGAAGCTGCCCGCGAAGATGATGGTGCCCCCGAACTCCCCCAGCGCCCGGGCCCAGGCCATCACGGCGCCGGCGCCCAGCGCCGGGAACGCCAGCGGCACCGTTACCCTGATGAAGGTGGAGAACCGGCTCGCCCCGTCCACCATGGCCGCCTCCTCCACGTCGCGCCTGACCTGCGCGAAGCCCACCACGGCCTGGCGCACGTAGAAGTGGGCGGCGACGAAGACCTCGGCGATGACGACCGCCGCGGTCGTGAAGCTGACGGTTATCCCGAAGGCATCGAGGTGCTCCCCCACCAGGCCCAACCGCCCGAAGGCGAGCAGCAGCGCGATGCCCGCGGCGCTGGGCGGCAGGACCGCCGGTACGTCTATGAGGCTGTCTACGGCCTTCTTGCCCGGGAACTCGGCCCGAGCCAGGACGTAGGCCGCGGGCGTGCCGACGAGGATGATGATGACCAGCGAGATGGAGGTGGTCCTGACGCTCAGGAGCAGAGCCTCCCTCGCCGCCGGCGAGGCCATGGCGCGCCAGGCGTTCTCGTTTACCGTCCAGAGTATGAGGGAGACCATCGGTAGGCTTATGAAGCCAGCCAACAGCGAGAGAGCCGCGACGGCGAGCCCCGACGCGAGCCTGTCCCCGCTTCCGAGGGCTCTGGAAAGGAGGCCGCGCTTCTCCTGTCCCTTCACGACGCCGGCTCGAACCCCCACTTCTCCAGCACGCGCTGGCCCTCCTCGCTCACCACCAGGTCGACCCACTTCCGGGCGATATCTGGATGCTCTGCATCTTCCAGGGTGGCTATGGGGTAGGTCGCGATGATGTTCAGGTTCTCCGGTATCTCGATGACCTCCACCCGGTCACTTGTGTCGGGCGTGTAGTCGCTGGCGTAGCCGAACGTGGCGTCGGCATCACCGAGGGCCACCCTGCTCACGGACGCCCGCACGTCCGCCTCCCGGGAGACGACGTTTGAGAGCGCGTCGTGCTTGAAGCCCCCCCCGTACTCGACGCTCGCCCTGCCGAGTATCTCCAGCGCGTAGTCGGCGGCCGGGACACCGTCTTCGGCCAGCACGAGCTTCACTCCGGGATCGGCGAGGTCGCGCAGGCTCTCGATGTCGGAGGGATTGTCTCTTGGCACCATGACTACCTCGCGGTTCCTGACGAATACCCGAGGCTCTCCGGCTACAAGACCGTCGTCCACCGCAGCGTCCATCTCCTCTTCGGCGGCGGAGGCGAACACGTCGGCCGGGGCTCCCTGCTGGATCTGGGTCAAGAGCGTCGAACTGGACTCGAAGCTCTGGCGCACGTCTGTGCCGGGGTTCCTCTCCTCGAAGACCTCCTCCAGCTCTCCGAAGGCGTCCGTAAGCGACGAGGCGGCGAGGACGGTGAGCTCAGCCTCCTCCCCACCTTCGTCCTCCGCCAAGGCATCTGCGCCGCAGCCCACGAGCACCGTGACCACGACCGGGATCGTCAGAGCCCTGGCGAGCGTTCGAAGGAACCGATGGTTGGGGATCGGGGCTCTCCCTCCGTGGTTGCCGAAGCCCCATGCTAGAGAACGACGAGCCGGCGTTCTTCGGGCAGAGTGCACAAAACCTCGCCGTGCTACGGATAGTGTTCTCTCGAGAGTCCTCTAGATGTAAGGCCCCACGGTGTCGTCGCCTGACAGCCGCCGGTAGCCTTCGGCCACGCCGAGGACCTTGATGACGTACCAGTCGGCGTGGTTGTAGGAGAAGAGCCCCGCATACCAGTCCTGGGGCGCCCCGCCCTTCTCGAGGTAACCGGCGGCGGCCGGTATCGCGTCCCTCGGGTCCATGATGTTGGCCACCCCGTCACCGTTGCCGTCGACCCCGGAGGTCTCCCAGGTCGAGGGCAGGAACTGCATAGGACCCATCGCTCCTGCGGTGGAGGGCCCCATGTTCGCCCCGTGATCTGACTCTACCTTCCCGACGGCGGCGAGTATGTACCAGTCCTTTGCGAACCCGTATTGCCTGGCAGCCTCCCGGTACAATCTCTCGTACGCTTCTCTGGAGATCGGCTCGACGGCGCGCGAGACTATGACGTCGCGCGCGATCTGGAGCTCGTAGACGCGCTGCCCCGGCGCGGCCGCCGTGGCCGCCTTCTGCTCGAGGATGCGAGCCCTCTCCGCCGCCCGAAGTTCGCTGAGCCGGGTCTCCGTCTGCGCCTTGCGCGAGCTTATGCGGGCTATGGCCGCCCTGAGTTCCTGTTCGCGGCGGCGCAGCTCCCCGGTCCGCGCCCTCTCCTCTCGCAGGGCCGCTTCGTAGTCGCGCCTCTTCTCGGAGACCTGGCGCGTGGTGTTGCGTAAGCTGGTCCCGGCCTCCCGGTAAACGTCGAGGCTCTCCCCGCCCTCCAGAAGGATCTCCGCCAGACGGGGATCGGCCACCTCGACGATGCCGTCCGCCGGGCCGAGGAACCCGCCGAGCAAACCCGACAGGCCTTCCAGGTCGCCGCCCTTGTACGCGGCGCGCGCCTGCTCCTCGTAGCCGGCCTTCGCAGCCCCGAAGGACTCCTGCCTGGCTGCGAGCTCTCCCCGCAGGGTCCTGGTCTGCTCCCCGAGCTCTCCGGCGCGCGCCCTGGCACCGTCCAGCCTGGATCGGGCCTCCTCCAGCTCGGCGCCGACCGCGGAGATATCGTCGATCCTGGCCTCCAGCGAGGCCGCCTGCTCTTCGGCCCGCGCCTCGAGCACCGGGATATCATCCGCCCCCGCAGCGTACTGCTCCTCCGCCGGCGTCTGGGCCGAAACCGTCCCCACGGACAGCCCCACGGACAGCCCCACGACCATCGCCGCCCAGGTCGACCTCCTCGCCAATCCGGCCCTCCGCCCGCCGAACGTCACAACAAGCTCAGATGCTACACGGCCCGCCCGGGTCACGGTAGAGCAGAAGACTCCCCCGGCCCGGATCTGCAACTAATATCTGAATCTCCGAATGCATAAGGTAATCGTTCAGGCTGGTTCGTCGGGGACGAGGAGCATCATAAGAGCATCGAGCTCGGCTTTTTCGCGGAAGCGGATCTCGACCTTCCCGCCGCTGCGCAGCGGCTTGACCCTGACGGGGAGTTCGAGCGCCTCGCGCATGAGCCGGGAGGCTTCGTCGAACTCGACGGGCGTCTTGCTCGGTTGCCTGGTCTGGCGGGTCTCCCGGGCTCCGGAGAGGTACTCGCGTACGAGCTCTTCGGTCTTGCGGACCGAGAGGCGCTCTTCCTGAATGCGCTGCGCCAGGTAGACCATCTGCTCCTCTGTCTCGAGACCGAGCAGCGCCCGGGCGTGTCCTTCCGTGAGCCTCCCTTGCTCGAGGAGGACCCGGATATCCTCTGGAAGTTGCGCGAGGCGCAGTGTGTTGGTTACCGCCGCCCGGCTCTTGCCCAACCGGTGGGCGAGCTGCTCTTTGCTGAGCCCGAAGCCCTCCATGAGCGCCTGGTAGGCGGCGGCGGTCTCCAGGGGATTGAGGTCCTCGCGCTGCAAATTCTCGATGAGCGCGAGCTCCATGGACTCGTTCTCGCCTGCTTGCCGGATGAGGACCGGGACCCTTTCCAACCCTGCTTCTCTGGCGGCCCGCAGCCTCCTCTCTCCTGCTATGAGCTCGAAGCCGCCTTCCGTCGAACGGACCACCAGCGGCTGCAGGATCCCGACCTCCCGGATGGAAGCGGCTAGTTCCTTGATGCCGCCCTCCGGGAAGCTGCGCCGCGGCTGGCGCGTGTTCGGGCGTATCGCTGAGGTCGGGAGCTCTTCGAACTTGAGCCCCCCAACGCTCTCTCCGGTCGCAATTAGGGCGGAGAGACCTCGTCCCAACCCCCTCCTACCCACGGCTCAATACCTCCTCGGCGACCGCCGCGTATGCCTCTGCCCCGGTGCTCCTGGGAGCGTAGAGCGCTACCGGTAGCCCGAAGCTGGGCGCTTCGCTCAACCTGACGTTCCTGGGTACGATGGTGTGGAACACGATATCCCCGAAGAAGGAGCGCACCTCGTCGGCGACCTGGTGGGCGAGGTTGGTGCGCGGGTCGAACATCGTGAGGAGCACGCCTCCAACCTCGAGGCCGGGGTTGAGCTCCTCCCGTACCATCCTGACGCTCTGCATGAGTTGCGTGAGGCCTTCGAGAGCGTAGTACTCGCACTGGATCGGGATCAGCAGCTCGTCCGCCGCGGTCAGAGCGTTGAGCGTGAGCAGGTCGAGCGAGGGAGGACAGTCGAGGAGGACCATGTCGTACGCGTCCGGCGGCAGCTTCTCCAGCGCACGCTTGAGCTTGAACTCCCGGGCGAGGCTGGACACGAGCTCGACTTCCGCTCCTACGAGGTTGATGGTCGCGGGCGCGACCTCGAGCCCTTCTATGCGCGTGCGGACGGCTACCTCTTGCAGGGGCTTGCCTTCGAGGAGCACGTCGTAAATGCATCCGCCCGTGCCCGGGAGTACGCCGAGCCCGCTCGTGGCATTCCCCTGGGGGTCCATGTCGACTACCAGTATTCTCTGGCTTTTCTCAGCGAGGTAAGCCGCCAGGTTTATGGCGGTGGTGCTCTTGCCTACCCCACCCTTCTGGTTCACTATGGCGACTACGGATCTCACGGCGGGCATCTTAGCACGCGCCTCGCGGAGGCTTCTTCCTACACCATACCTAGTGGTCTTTTCGCGGGCATGCCCACGCTACGGGGGTACCTGTTCGGGGTCTCCCCCACTTTTCGTACTATGACCAGCGACCTCTGTTTCTCCCCGATCTC
>DASTQK010000082.1:0-3662 GCA_035761765.1 Rubrobacteraceae bacterium | reverse complement strand
ACGACGCCGACCCTCTCGCCGCGCCCGGCGAGGTACTCCACCGTCTCGCGTGCGGTCTCGACGCCCGAGCCCATCAGGACCAGCACCCTCTCGGCGTCCGGCTCGCCGAAGTAGTCGAAGAGGCGGTAGCGTCGCCCGGTCAGAGAACCGAACCGCTCCATAGCCTTCTCGACCACGGCCGGCACCAGCCCGAAGAACGGTGCGCTCGCCTCGCGCGCCTGGAAGTACACGTCCGGGTTCTGGGCCGTGCCGCGGATAAAGGGGTTGTCCGGGTTCAGCGCGCGGCGGCGGTGGGCCAAGACCAGGTCGTCGTCGATCATCGCCCGCAGCACCTCGTCCGGCAGCATGGTTACCTTGTTGATCTCGTGGGAGGTGCGGAAGCCGTCGAAGAAATGGACGAAGGGGATCCGCGCCTCGAGGGTCGCCGCCTGCGCGATGAGGGCCATGTCGTGAGCCTCCTGCGGCGAGCTGGAGGCGAGCTGGGCGAAGCCGGTCGGCCGCACGGCCATCACGTCGGCCTGGTCCCCGAAGATCGAGAGCGCGTGGGTCGCCAGGGAGCGCGCCGCGACGTGGAAGACCGCG
The DNA here is from genome assembly GCA_035761765.1 of Rubrobacteraceae bacterium. GTDB lineage: Bacteria > Actinomycetota > Rubrobacteria > Rubrobacterales > Rubrobacteraceae > JALYGY01. Next base: position 3,080 of record DASTQK010000082.1, on the reverse strand, counting down.
CACGTCAGCTCGCCGGCTATCTTGTACATGTTCGGGATCATGAGCATCAGGCCCTGGGAGGCGGTGAAAGTGGTCGTCAGCGCCCCCGCCTGCAGGGCGCCGTGGACCGTGCCGGCGGCCCCCGCCTCGCTCTGCATCTCCACGACCTCGGGTACGTTGCCCCAGATGTTCGCGCGGCCCTCGCTCGACCACTGGTCGGCGAGCTCGGCCATCGGCGAGGACGGCGTGATCGGGTAGATGGCGCAGACCTCGTTGAGGCGGAAGGCGACGTCCGCCGCCGCCTCGTTGCCGTCGATGGTCTTTACCTGCTGGTCAGCCATGCTCTCCTCACTCCCCAGAGAAGCGCCCGGTGGACGGTTCCGGGATCATCTCGATGGCGTGGCACGGGCACTGATCGAAGCAGATCGCGCACCCCGTGCACAGGTTGAAGTCGAACTCATACCCTTTCTTCGGGCCGAGCTTGATGATGGCGTCCTCCGGGCACGCGGCGAAGCAGCCGTCGCACTCGAAGCAGTTGCCGCACGAGAGGCACCGCTTGGCCTCGTACTGGGCGTCCTTCTCCGAGAGACCCTGGACGATCTCGTCGAAGCCCTGCCGCCGCCGGTGCGTGTCCAGGTGCCCCTGGGGCCGCTGGGCGGCCTCGGTGTAGAACCAGAGGTTGAGCTTCTCGAACGTGGCCATCTCGCCCGACGGCGGCTTGGTGTAGGTCTCCCCTCGCAGGTAGGCGTCGATGTTGCGCGCGGCCTTCTTGCCGTGGCCGACGCCGACGGTCACCGTCCGCTCCGAGGGCACCATGTCGCCGCCGGCGAACAGCCCGGGGTAGCCGGTCATCATGGTCTCCGAGACGATAACGGTGCCGTCCTCGTTGAACTCGACGCCAGGCACCTCGCGCAGAAACGTTGTGTCGGTCTCCTGGCCGAGGGCGAGGATCAAATCGTTGGCCTCGATCGTCTCGAACCGGCCGGTCGGCTGCGGACGGCCCTGCTCATCCACCTCCATCTCCTCGACGGTGAAGCGGTCCTCCTCCATGGACTTGATCGTGCGCAGCCAGTGGATCTTGATCCCCTCTTCGAGGGCCTCGTCCGCCTCGAACTCGTGGGCCGGCATGTTCGCGCGGTCCCGGCGGTAGATGATCATAGGCTCGTAGCCGAGGCGCATGGCGGCGCGGGCGGCGTCCATGGCGGTGTTCCCCCCGCCGTATACGGCGACCCGGCGGCCGAGCTTCGGAGGATCGCCCATCTCGACGCTCTTGAGGAACCCCAGGGCGTCCAGGACCCTGCCGGCGTCCCGCCCGGGTATGTCTACCCTCTTTGAGAGATGCGCCCCGACGGCGACGAAAGCGGCGTCGAAGCCGCCCTCCTCGATCTCCTCCTTCAGGTTCTCGACCTTGTGGTTCAGGACGATGTTGACGCTCATCTTCTGGATGCGCTCTATCTCTCCGTCGAGCACGTCGCGCGGCAGCCGGTAGGCCGGGATGCCGAAGTGCATCATACCGCCCGCTATCGGCCCCGCCTCGTGGATCTCGACCTCGTGACCCATCAGGGCGAGGTGGTGGGCGGCCGACAGGCCGCTTGGCCCTGCGCCGACGATGAGCACCCGCTTGCCGGTAGTACGCACCTCCACGCGCGGCACCCACCCCTCCTGCAGGGCCTTGTCGCCGAGGAAGCGCTCGATAGCGTGGATGCTTACCGGCGCGTCCAGGCGACCCCGGTTGCAGCTCGTCTCGCAAGGGTGATAGCAGACGCGTCCGTGCACCGCCGGAAGCGGGTTGTCCTGGAGGATGGTCTCCCACGCCTCCTGGAAGAGGCCCTCGGTGGCGAGGGAGAGCCACGCCTGTATGTTCTCCCCTGCCGGACAGGCGTGGTTGCACGGCGGTAGCAGGTCCACGTAGATCGGACGCTGGGTCCGGGCAGGGCCCGTCTGCCGCTTGTGCGCCAGGTCCGGCGGTACGGTGAGGTCGAAGGGCTCGTCAGTCATCGGTACTCCTCCTGAATGCCGCGGTCCGGCTGGGTGTCAGGTGTGTCAGCGGTCCATCGTACCCGGATACAGCGGTGGCGCCTTGAGCGAAATTGATCATTCCCCTCATCCAACTTGACCAAATGATAGAGGTGCGAGGATCGAGTCAATTCTACTTGCCGTCTACCAACAACACAGCACGGAAACGAAAGACGGGGGTTCTACCTCGACGTTACGCAAGAAACGGGCGAGCGATCTTCGGGGCGTGGTCTCGCTTGTAGACCATGATGGTGCGTTTGAAGGTGATGACCGTCCTCCCATCCTGGTTGTAGCCGGTAGTCTCGACCACGACTATCCCCACGTTCGGGCGCGAGCGCGACTCACGCTTCTCCAGGACCTCGGACCGGGAGTAGATGGTGTCCCCCTCGAAGACCGGCGCCGGGAGCCTTACCTCGTCCCAGCCGAGGTTGGCGAAGACGTTCTGGGAGACGTCGGTGACGCTCTGGCCTGTGACGAGTGCGAGGGTGAAGGTAGAGTCAACGAGCGGCTTGCCGAACTCCGTCTGGGCCGCGTAGGCGTGGTCGACGTGAATCGGAGCCGTGTTCTGAGTGAGTAGCGTGAACCACATGTTGTCGGTCGTCGTCACGGTGCGCCCCAGAGGGTGCTCGTAGACGTCTCCGATCTCAAAGTCCTCGAAGAAGCGCCCCCACCAGCCCTCCTTCGCCGCCATCGTCTCTCCTCTCCCTGGAAAACCCACTTCGCCGTGCACATCGTCCGAACAGTATGGCGTGATTATTCGTCTATCCTACAGGCAACCTTACACCGACGCTGCGCACTTGAGCTCGCCAAGAGCGAGGGGACTGGGGCGAAGCTCTACGACGCCCGCAACGATCCTCAGCAAGAGAGGGCTCTCGCCGATCTCGAGCCTGAGACGGTCGTCCAAGAGTACGTGCTGAAGGACGTCTCGTTGCCCGACTAGCACCTGTGTTTCGGGTGGTCGTTGATCGCGCTTACTGCTCCCGCATCCCACAGGGCGATACCCGGAGCCTGACCTCCGTCGAGCCAAAACGCAGGTCGTGCTGACGACTTAGCCAGACATTCTGGGCCCAGCGGTAGCGCCCGAG
>DASTQK010000081.1:0-17641 GCA_035761765.1 Rubrobacteraceae bacterium | reverse complement strand
CCAATTACCTTGCGGTAATTCTCCAACTTCGGTAAAAAGCTTATCCTCGATAAATTTTCGGCGCCAAAAATCATCCTCCAGTGAGCTGTTACGCTTTCTTTAAATGATGGCTGCTTCTAAGCCAACATCCTGGTTGTCTGTGCAGCGCCACATCCTTTTAACCACTTAGCCGCTATTTAGGGACCTTAGCCGACGGTCTGGGTTGTTTCCCTCTCGGAACACAAGTTTATCCCCGCGTCCCTGACTCCAGCGCTCTGACGTCTTGACGGTCTTCGGAGTTTGTCTGAGGTTGGTAACCTTGTGGGGCCCCGCGCCCAAACAGTGCTCTACACCCGCGACGAAACGCGCCAGGCTATACCTAAATATATTTCGGGGAGAACCAGATATCGCCGGGTTTGATTAGCCTTTCACTCCTATCCACAGCTCATCCGCCCGGTTTTCAACCCAGGTCGGTTCGGCCCTCCACGAGGTCTTACCCCCGCTTCAGCCTGGCCATGGATAGCTCACCCGGTTTCGGGTCTGCGGCACCTGACTGTACGCCCTGTTCGGACTCGCTTTCGCTTCGGCTCGCTATCAGCTTAACCTCGCCAGGCACCAGCAACTCGCTGGCCCGTTATGCAAAAAGTACGCCGTCACAAGACCTATAGAAGTCTTGCTCCGACCGCTTGTAAGCGTATGGTTTCAGGTACTATTTCACTCCCCTTGTGGGGTACTTTTCACCTTTCCCTCACGGTACTGGTTCACTATCGGTCACCGTTAGTATCTAGCCTTGCGGGGTGGTCCCCGCGGATTCAATCCGGGTTTCACGTGTCCGGACCTACTCAGGCACCAGCGAAGGAGTCGCTCGAGTTTCGCCTACAGGACTATAACCTTCTACGGTTGGGCTTTCCTGCGCCATTCGGCTACCCGCGCGATTTGTAACTCCCCGGTCGTCCTGCGGGACGACCTAACGCTGGCCCTACAACCCCGACTACGCAACGCCCGCAGGCTTCCACGTAGATCGGTTTGGGCTGATCCCCTTTCGCTCGCCACTACTCAGGGAATCGAGACTTTCTTTCCTTTCCTCCGGGTACTCAGATGTGTCATTTCCCCGGGTTCCCTCCTCGCACCCTATGTGTTCAGGTGCGGGTGACACGGCATTACCCGTGCCGGGTTCCCCCATTCGGAGATCCGTGCATCATAGCCCGCTTGCGGCTCCACACGGCTTATCGCAGCTTGCCACGTCCTTCATCGGCTTCCGGTGCCAAGGCATCCACCATACGCCCTTACTATCTTAATGGTATGGATTTCGCGCTATGCAGTTTTCAAAGACCAGACGCCTACGCTCTCGCGGGCGCAAAAAAGGAGTGGCTCTGGCGCCACCCCACCAGGACCCCGAAGGCCCTGAAAACTGAACAGCAGCTACTCGAGTCGGGAGAGAACTCAACCCTCCGCCGATAGACCGGTCGAAGTATCCTAGAGCGGACCACCGAAGCGGCGAGCCGGTCAGGCTATAAGCCTGCCGCTCGAGCCACCTATTGTGTTGTCGGCGTCCGATCGGTCGGGCATTGCTGCCCTACCTGCTCCCTAGAAAGGAGGTGATCCAGCCGCACCTTCAGGTACGGCTACCTTGTTACGACTTCACCCCAGTCGCAGGCCCTACCTTCGCCGACCGCCTCCTCAAAAGAGGTTGGCCGCGCCGACTTCGGGTATTGCCTACTCCCGTGGTGTGACGGGCGGTGTGTACAAGGCCCGGGAACGTATTCACCGCGGCATGCTGATCCGCGATTACTAGCAACTCCGCCTTCACGGGGTCGAGTTGCAGACCCCGATCCGAACTTAGACGTACTTTGATGAGATTCGCTCCACCTCGCGGTCTTGCAACCCTTTGTATGCGCCATTGTAGCACGTTTCTAGCCCTGGACGTAAGAGCCATGATGACTTGACGTCATCCCCACCTTCCTCCGGTTTGTCACCGGCAGTCTGGCGTGAGTCCCCAACTTAATGCTGGCAACACGCCACGGGGGTTGCGCTCGTTGCGGGACTTAACCCAACATCTCACGACACGAGCTGACGACAGCCATGCAGCATCTGTGGTGCACCCTCGAAGGTCACACGTTTCCGTGCGCTTGCAGCACCATGTCAAGCCCAGGTAAGGTTCTTCGCGTTGCATCGAATTAAAGAACATGCTCCGCTGCTTGTGCGGGCCCCCGTCAATTCTTTTGAGTTTTAGCCTTGCGGCCGTACTCCCCAGGCGGAACACTTAACGCGTTGGCTTCGGCACAGGGAGATTCGACTCCCCCCACACCTAGTGTTCATCGTTTACGGCTAGGACTACCAGGGTATCTAATCCTGTTCGCTCCCCTAGCTTTCGCGTCTCAGCGTCAGGAATGGCCCAGCGAGCCGCCTTCGCTACTGGTGTTCCTCCCGATATCTGCGCATTTCACCGCTACACCGGGAATTCCACTCGCCTCTACCACCCTCTAGCCCGGCAGTATCCACCGCACGCCCGGGGTTGAGCCCCAGGGTTTCACGGCAGACTTACCGAACCGCCTACACGCTCTTTACGCCCAATAATTCCGGACAACGCTCGCCCCCTACGTATTACCGCGGCTGCTGGCACGTAGTTAGCCGGGGCTTCCTCGAAGGGTACCGTCAGGCTAGGGGCTATTAACCCTTTGCCCTTCGTCCCCAACAACAGGGCTTTACGACCCGAAGGCCTTCGTCGCCCACACGGTGTTGCTGCGTCAGGCTTTCGCCCATTGCGCAAGATTCCCGACTGCTGCCTCCCGTAGGAGTCTGGGCCGTGTCTCAGTCCCAGTGTGGCTGATCATCCTCTCAGACCAGCTATGCATCGTCGCCTTGGTAGGCTATTACCCCACCAACTAGCTAATGCACCGCGGGCCCATCCCTCGCCGGATGGCCGAAGCTACCTTTCCTTGCCAGGGCCATGCGGCCCGGCAAGCGTACGGGGTATTAGCCGGGGTTTCCCCCGGTTGTCCCCCTGCGAGGGGCAGGTTACCCACGTGTTACTCACCCGTTCGCCACTGTACTCACCCCGAAGGGCTTTCTCGTTCGACTTGCATGTCTAAAGCACACCGTCAGCGTTCGTCCTGAGCCAAGATCAAACTCTCCGAACTAAGCTAAAGCTTACTTTGGGTGCGGGCGCTACCCGCGCGGCGGCCCCGAGTTTTTACTCTCGGACCGCGAAGAGTCGGTCTCGGCGTTAAGACGGGTTGTTGTATCTCTGCCCGATCTTTCACTGCTATTCAGTTTTCAAAGCCTCAGGCCCCTTGCCTCTCGGCGGAGCTATCCGGGGAACCGTACTACCGTTTCGGAGCCACTAAAACGCCCACCTCTCGGTGGGCCGGCCACTCTCCCGCGTTTGTGGGGAGGCTACCTTCTAGTGCCCCTTCTCGGTTGTCAAAAAGTCCCCCGTCATCAGCCAGAGAAGTATACCACCCTGGCAGCGGGTGTCAATAACCCATCCCGCGACTTCCGGCGGCACTTCCTCGACTTTTCAGGCCGACCTCGGGGCTACGATTCCCTTGCCTTTCGGCGGGATCCCCTCTCTGAGCTGTAGAACTTTCGTTCCCTCTGACGCCTATGAACGGCGCCCCTCAGATGTCGGCGCGCGCTATTGTAGCGCCGCCGCGGCGAAGGTCAAGCGCTCGGCAGAGATTTCTCCGATCCCACCCCTCTAGGTCCCGGAGACGAGCCGCGCGTAGCGGCGCTTGCCGACCTGGAGGACCTTGCCCGTAATGCCAGCGCTCTGGAGCGAGAGCGCCTCGTCCTTGACCACCTCGCCGTCAAGGCGCACGGCGCCGCCCCGGATAAAGCGCCGCGCCTCGCCGTTGGTAGCCGCAAAGCCGGCCAGCGTGATGAGGTCTACGATCCAGATATCGTCAGCGGGCAACCGGACCTCGGGAACGTCGTCGGGCACCCTGCGACTTACGACGGCGTCGAAGGTTCGCTCGGCCCCGCCAGCAGCCTCTTCGCCGTGGAACCTCCCAACGAGGGAGCGGGCGAGCTCTCGCTTCTGCTCGACCGGCTCTGCTTCGGGCATCGGGCGGCCGAGCAACAGCGCGTAGTAGTCCGGCATTAGGGGGTCCGGGATGCTCATGACTTTCCCGAACATCTGGTTGGGAGGATCCGTGACGCCGATGTAGTTGCCGATAGATTTGCTCATCTTCATCGCGCCGTCGGTGCCGACGAGCAACGGCGTGGTCATGACGCACTGGGGCTCCTTGCCGTAATACTCCATCACGTGACGCCCCATTAGCAGGTTGTAGAGCTGGTCGGTGCCGCCGAGCTCCACATCAGCGTCCAGGGCGACCGAGTCGTAGGCCTGCATCAGCGGGTAGAGCAGCTCGGTGAGCGTGATCGGGTCCCCCGCAGCGAAGCGCTTGCTGAAGTCGTCGCGCTCGAGTATGCGCGCAACCGTCGTCGCGCGCGTGAGCTCGATGATGTTCGCCAGCGAGAGACTCGCGAGCCACTCGGAGTTGCGACGTACCTCCGTCTTCTCCCGGTCCAGCACCAGGTAGGCCTGATCCAGGTACGTCCTGGTGTTCTCCTCGATCTCCTGCGGCGAGAGGACGGGCCGGGTCTTCGACCGCCCCGAAGGGTCCCCCACCCTCGCCGTGTAGTCGCCTACGACCAGTACCGCAGTGTGCCCGAGATCCTGGAACTCCCGTAGCTTCTTCAAGACCACCACGAAGCCGAGGTGAATGTCCGGGGCCGTCGGGTCTATCCCGAGCTTGACCCTGAGAGTCTCGCCACTCCCGAGGCGCCGATCCAACTCATCCCGAGGGATCACGTCCACCGCGTTGCGGTAGATTCGCTCTGTCCTCTTATCATCAGCCATTAACGAAACGCAACTTCCTCGCAATGTGAATGTAACGCTCCTCTGCTTGGTGTAGTATAGCGGCTCGATGGCGCGCACCTACCAGAGACGAGGGAGCACTGGGTCTCCCCGACGGCCCTCTTCGAAGCCGCCCCTCCGGCTACCGACATCCAAGAAGCGGCGCTTCCCTTACGGTCAACTCAGGGCGCAGATCCTACGCGTCGCGGGCATCGCGGTCTTGTGCGCCGTCGTTGCGGGGATAGCCTTTGCTGGCGGGGGGTACTTCGGCTTGATCCGGAGCGTCGAGCGGCTCGGTGAGCCGCGGATCCTCGAGACGCACCCGACCTACATCTATTCCGCTCCGCTCGCCGGCAGCGAGGGCTCCAGGCGTGTGATCGGGACGATCTTCCACGGCGAGAACCGCAAGACCGCCTCCAGGGAGGAGATGCCCATACACCTCCTCAACGCGCTCGTGGCCAAGGAGGACGAGCGCTTCATGGAGCACGGCGGGGTGGATCTGTGGGGGATCATGCGCGCGCTGTACGTGGACATCCGCGCCGGCGAGACCGTCGAGGGCGCGAGCACCATAACCCAGCAGTACGTAAAGAACGCCTACCTCACCCACGACCAGACGTGGCGCCGCAAGATCAAGGAAGCCTTCATCGCCCTGGAGATAGAGCGCAAGAACGACGACAAGGACGAGATCCTCGCGAAGTACCTGAATGCCGTGTACTTCGGGAGCAACGCCTACGGGGTCGAGGCCGCCGCGGAGACCTACTTCAACACGTCCGTCGCGGACCTGAGCGTCGCCGAGTCGGCGACCCTGATCGGGCTGCTCTGGTCACCCTCGACGCTCGGGGAGGACAAGGAGGCCGCCAGGTACCAGCGCGACCTCGTGCTGGAGAAGATGGCCGAGGCCGGCTACATCAGCCGGCACGACTCCATCGAGGCTATGGAGGTGCCCATGCCGCGCAGGTGGCCGATGGCGCCGATGGTCGACTCCGGACTGACCGAGCCGGATATCACCCGCGACTTCGCGGAGATAGTGCAGGGAGAGTTGATCGACAGATACGGGGTGAACACGGTCCTGGAGGGCGGCCTGAGCGTATACACGACCCTCGACCTCGAGGCGCAGGTGACGGCGCGCGAGATTCTCTACGCTCCGGATGGCTACCTGCCGAGCGAGCAGTCCCCGGACGCCGCGCTCGTCTCCATGCAGCCGGAGACCGGGCGCGTCACGGCGATGGTAGGCAACAGGGACCCGAAGGCGCAATTCAACCTGGTAACGCAGGGTCAGCGCCAGCCCGGAAGCTCCTTCAAGCCCTTCGCCCTCATAGCCGCGCTGGAACAGGGCATAGACCCCGAGACGGAATTCGTCTCCGAGAAGAAGGTCTACGAGGTAGACGTCGGGACCGGCAGGCCCGAGCGCTGGAGGGTCAAGAACTACGACGGCATCGAGCGCGGCACCATCAGCCTCGAAGAGGCCCTGTGGTGGTCGGACAACACGGTCTTCACCGACCTGGTCATGAACGCCGGCGGGAACGGGCTCGACGGCGGGCCCGCGGCCGTGATAGACGTCGCCAAGAGGCTCGGCATCGAGGCGGACTTCGGCGCGCGTCCGCACCCCTCGGTCGTCCTCGGCACCCAGGAGGTCTCGCCGCTCGACATGGCCACGGCGTACGCGACGATAGCCAACGGCGGCCGGCTGGTGGAGCCGACCGTGATATCGCGGGTCGTCAGCGACGAGGGGAAGGCGGGAGAGGAGGTGCTCTACGAGGCGCCGACCGAGCCTGAGGGCAGGCAGGTCATCGAGCCCGAGATAGCGCACAAGGCTACGGAGATCATGATCGGGGACGTCACCGAGGGCATCGCAGAGGACGCTTCCCTGGGCGAGCGGCCAGTCGCCGGCAAGACGGGTACGAGCGAGAACTTCTTCGACGCGTGGTTCCTCGGCTACACCCCGCAGTTGCTGACGGGCATCTGGCTGGGCTACGCCGAAGGCGGCCAGACACTCGAGTACGACCTGGAGTACGCCCGGGAGCTGAACGGTCTCGCAGGCGGCATAACCCCGGCTCAGATCTGGAAGACGTATATGGAACAGGTACTCGCCGGAGAGCCGATAAGACAGTTCGAGGGCGTGGAGATGCCTGCAGAGGAGCGCACCACCCCGGCAGACACCAGACGGCGGGAGACCATCCGGCCAGCTACCCCCGAAGGTATCCCCCCCGTCGTCGCTCCCAACCCCGCCAGGGAGCGCATGACCGGAATGAGCCCCTCCAGCGCCAGTCCTTCGACGGCGGCGCCCTCGAGCGCCGCACCTTCCACCGTCAGCCCTTCGAGCGCGGTACCGTCTAGCGCAAGTCCTTCCAGGAGGGACGGAGGTCGCGGCCTCAGGTAGTCCTGGGCCGTACGGAGACGTTCTCGTCTCCAAGCGCCAGGTAGCGCCAGGGTAGTTCCGTACCGCGCGTGATCCCTACGCGGGTGGTGGCCACGATATCCGGCGGCGGCTCGCCTGGTGATATCTTCAGGTCACCATGCGTGAGATCCCGGCCATCGTGCGAGAGGTCTATAGCAAGAGCCTGGGTGAGCTTCCCGGGTCCGTTGCACAGGCCCGACTCCCTGCCGCGGCGCAGTGCCATGAGGTCGCGCCCCTCTAACGGCCGCAGTGCCCGGATGAGGACGGCGCTCCCGACCCCGGCTCCTTCGCAGACGACGTTGAGCAATCGATGTACCCCGTAGGAGAGGTAGACGTAGGCGAGTCCCGGCCCGTCGAACATGGTGCGGTTGCGCATGGTCGGACCTCTGTAGGAGTGGCACGCAGGGTCCTCGGGCCGGTAGGCCTCTGTCTCCACGATCGCGCCGGACACGAGCCCTTCGGGAGTCCTGTGGGAGAGGACGCATCCAAGGAGGTCTACGGCGACCTCCCGGGGATCCCGGTCGTAGAAGGCAGTGCCTAGAATATCCTCGGGGACTCCGGCTCTCCGGTGAGGTCCACGATGCGGCGGGAGAGCTCGTCGAGGTCCAGGCCAGCCTCCGAGCGGATCGAGGACTTCAGCAGCGGCCTGACTTGACCTATCTGCATCTGCAACTCCCTGAGCAACTCTATCATCCCGCTCTCGGGACCGACCATGTCCCGCAGGATGGTGCCCTCCGTCCGGCCCGCCGTCAGCGGATCCGGGATGCCTTCGACGTAGACGAGCGTGCGGCGACCGGGCCCGCGATCCTCCTCTATGGGGACCAGGGCTACGATCCTGTCTGCCCTTACGTACTTGCCAAAACCCAGGGGAACGATGCGATCAGGCACAATCTTCATAGTACACGTATTTTAGCATAGCGGCTCCCCTGCGAAGCCGCTATATTCACGTTCGTGAGAGCGCAGAGGCTGGTCGGGGACAGGGTCGAGCTGCGGCGCCACGCGCCTGAGAACTACCGGCTCTACAGTGAGTGGTACGGGGACCCTGAGATCTGGCACCTCACGAGTTGGTCCCCAGCACCCCTGAGCCCGTCCTCGGTAAAACGGCTCTTCAAGGACAGGGAGCACTCCCCGACCGACGACTCCTTTGCCATACACGTGAGAGACGAAGAGGACCCGATTGGCATCATTAGCCTGATGAACATCAGCGAGGCTAACGCTTCGGCGGAACTCTCCGTAATCGTTGGCCACCCGGAGGACCGGCATCACGGCTACGGGGCCGAAGCCATCGCCGTGCTCCTCGACTACGCCTTCGGAGGGCGCGGTCTGAACCGCGTCGGCCTGAGCGTCTTCGAGTTCAACGAAGACGCCATCGCCGCCTACGCCAAGCTGGGGTTTCGGGAAGAGGGGCGCCTGCGCAGAGCGCTCCGGCGCGACGACGCCTTCCACGACGCCATCCTGATGAGCGTACTCAGAGAGGAGTGGGAGGTATGACCTAGCTCCTGACCGTGGCTCCGAACCGCTCCCCCAACCGGGCCGCGATGCGGCCGATCTCGGCGTCTACCTCCTCGTCGGTCAGCGTCTCCTGCGCCTGGAAGGTGAAGCTCAGAGCGACGCTCTTGTGGTCCTCGGGCACCTGCGGCCCCTCGTAGACGTCGAAGAGGCGAACCTCGGCGAGTATTGGACTCCCCAGCCCCTCGATGGTGTCTAGCATGTCGCCGACCGGGGCCTGGGACGGCACCACGACCGCCAGGTCCCGGTTCACGGCGGGAACGTTCACGAAAGGTTCGAAGCGCGGCTCGGGGTCCGGCTCGCAGGCGCCGAGGTTCAGCTCGAAGGCCGCCACAGGCCAGCCGTCCAGCTCGAACCTCCCGGCGACCTCGGGGTGGAGCTCTCCCACCCATCCCACCTCCGCCTCACCGACCCGCACCACCGCGGAGCGGCCAGGGTGCAAGAACGATATCTCCGACGGCTCGAACCGTGCGCCGGGGACAAGGCGCTCGACGATACCTTTCGCCTCGAAGAAACCGGCCCGGAAGCCCGGGACGTTCCAGCCCGCCGGACGCACGGTGCCGGCCAGGACCAGACCTACCCTGGGGATCTCCCGCACACCCATAAGGGAATACACGTTCGGTCCCGCGTCAGGTACTGTCTCGCCGGTGATACGAAACCGGATCGCGGCCTCGCGCACGCCTTCGTGCGGAGGGTGCGGCTCGAACGTATTCCCCACTTCGAACAATCCGGCGCCCCGCGCCCCGAACGAGCGGTTACGGGCCACGGCATCGAGCAGTCCGGGCAAGATGGTGGTACGGAGGTTCTTGCCCTCGGCGCTCAAGGGGTTCTCTACGCGGACGGCGCTGTCCTCGCCGGTACCGAGGACTTCGAGCCACCGATCAGGACCGAACGGGTACGTGAGCGCCTCCGCGAACCCGACGTCGGCGAGCACGCGCCTGAGCCGGCGGAGCTTCTGCTGCGAAGGCGTGAGGCCGCCTGGCTGCGATATCTCCGGCAGCATCTCGGGCACCTTCTCCAGCCCCATCAGGCGCCCGACCTCTTCGATCAGGTCGGCCTCCCGCCGCAGATCCCCGCGGAAGGTTGGCACAGTCGCCGAGAGGAGCCCATTCTCCTTCTCGACGCTCAGGCCGAGCCGCATTAGCCGCGCCGCGGCCTCCTCCGGGTCTACCGGGATGCCGAGCAGAAGCTCCGCCCGCTCGACGCGCAGCGGCACCCGCCACGGCTCGACGGGCTCGGGATAATGGCTCAGCGTATCCGCGGCGACGAGTCCGCCGCACAGCGAAGAGATCACTCCCGTCACCCGGTCCATCGCGTAGCCGACCATGTCGGGGTCTAGCCCGCGCTCGAAGCGGCCCGAGGCGTCGGTGCGAAGCCCGAGCCTCTGAGACGTCTGCATGATGTTGGTGCCGTCGAAGGTGGCGACCTCGACCAGAACGTCGGTGGTCTCGTCCCCCACCTCCGCGTCCTCGGCGCCCATAACGCCGGCGATCACCAGGCCCTTCTCCTCGTCAGCTATCAGGAGGACCTCCTCGTCGAGGGCACGGGTCGAGCCGTCGAGGAGCGTGATCCTCTCCCCCTCCCTTGCCCGGCGCACGACGATGCCTTCGCGCACCTTCTCTGCGTCGAAGGCGTGGATCGGCTGTCCGGTCTCCAGCATGATGTAGTTGGTCGCGTCCACCACGGCGTTTATGGGACGCATCCCGGACGCGTAGATGCGCTGGCGCATCCACAATGGTGCCCGGCCCCCCGGGGCGACGCCGGAGACCCGCCGCAGGTCGTAGCGCGGGCACAGATCCCCGGCCTCGACACGCAGCCCGTAGGCCCCGGTTGGCTCACCGCCACCTCCCGCAGAAGCCTCCGGTATGCGGTGATCGGTTCCCAGCACGGCCGCCAGCTCGCGGGATACACCGATCATACCCCAGAGGTCCGGGCGGTTGGGGAAGACGTCTATCTCCAGCACCGTCTCACCGACCGGGAAGTAATCGGCCACGGGTCTACCGACCTCGAAGGAGTCGTCGAGGAGCAGAATACCGCCGTGGTCCGGCGAGATCCCGAGCTCCCGCTCGCTCATCATCATCCCGTAGGACTCGAGGCCCCGCAGCTTCGCCTTCCTCAGCCTCGTGCCGTCGGCCATGACGCTACCCGGCAACACCACCGGCACCTTCGCGCCCGGGTAAGCGTTCGGCGCCCCGGCCACGATCTGGACCTCACGTCCCCCGAGATCCACGCGCGCGACGAAGAGCCTGTCGGCATTCGGATGCGGCCCGAACTCCCGGACCTCGCCCACCACGACCTCGCCTTCGCGGATCCCGAGCCGCGAGACGCCGTCCACCTCCTGCACGCGCAAAGAGATGAGCTCGACCAGCTCATCGGCCGGGAGGTCAAAGTCCACGTACTCGCGGAGCCAGCTTAACGGAACGCGCAAGATCCTACCTTTCCAGGGACGTCGCCCCGGCCCGTTGTAGAGCCGTTGCATGCAACGGCTCTACAACGGGCAAACATTTGCAGATGTAGCGTCTCTTCACCCACGCAGCGCCTCTAAAACTGCCGCAAGAACCGGAGATCGCCCTCGAAGAAGAGCCGCAGGTCTGCGATACCGTACTTGACCATCGCCATGCGGTCCGGGCCCATCCCGAAAGCGAAGCCGGTGTACTCCTCCGGATCGTAGCCGACCTCTTCGAGCACCGCCGGGTCCACCATCCCCGCCCCGAGCATCTCGAGCCAGCCAGCCCCCTTGCACAGCTTGCAGTTGGGGTCGTCCCCGCCACAGACGAAGCAGCTGAGGTCCATCTCTACGCTCGGCTCGGTGAACTGGAAGTAGCCCGGCCTGAGCCTGACCTTCAATTCCTCCCCGAACACGTGGCGTGCCATCGCCGCCAGAGTGCCTTTCAGGTGACCGAGAGTGAGGCCCCTGTCGACCGCGAGGCCCTCGATCTGGTGGAACATCGGGGTGTGGGTGGGGTCGGAGTCGCGCCGGTAGGTCCTGCCGGGACAGACCACGTAGACCGGCGGCTCCTGCGCGAGCATCGTGCGGATCTGGACCGGTGAGGTGTGCGTCCGCAAGACCAGCCCCTCGTCCAGAAAGAAGGTGTCGTGCTCGCTGCGGGCCGGGTGCTCGGGCGGGATGTTGAGCGCCGTGAAGTTATAGTAGTCGGTCTCGACCTCGGGACCCTCGGCCACCCGGTAGCCCAAACCCACGAAGAAGTCCACCACGTCGTCTATGATCCGCATCGACGGGTGCAGGTGCCCCTTCGGGAATGGCACACCGGGGAGCGTGACGTCCACGGCCTCCGTCCGGAGGCGGGCCTCCCGCTCCCCGGCGGCCAGCTCGTTCGTCCGCGCCCTCAGGGCTTCCTCTATCTCGCGCGAGGCGAGGTTCGCGGCCCGCCCGACCTCCTTGCGGTCCAACGGAGGCAAGGAGCCGATGGATTTCTTGATCTCGGTGATCTCCGCCGATCGTCCGAGGAAGCGTACCCGCGCGTCTTCGAGGGCTGCGGTGGAGTCGGCGGCAGCGACGGCGGAGAGGGCCCCCGACTTCAGCTCTTCTATACGCTGGATTACCGCCATACAGGGCGCCTATGGTAGCACACGCGTATACGCCTCGTAGAGCAGAATCGAGGCGGCTATGGCGGCGTTGAGCGAGGTCGCCCGCGAGGGTATGGTGAGCCTCATTCGGCTCTCCGCTACTACCTCCTCGGGCAATCCCGCGCCCTCCGCGCCCACGACTATCACGAGCCTGTCACGGGGCAGGGTCCGGGGTGCGCTCCCTTCACCCGGAACCGCCGAGGCGATGGCGAAGCCTGCGTCCCGCGCCTGCGCCAGAAAGCTCAGTGAGTCCAGCTCGCGGGCGACAGGCGCGTGAAATATCGAGCCCATCGTGGCTCGAACGGTCTTGGAGTTGTACAGGTCGGCGCAGCCCTTCGAGAGGGCGACACCCGCCTCGAAGGCGTGAGCGGAGCGGATGACGGTGCCGACGTTGCCCGGGTCCTGCACGCCATGCAAAAGGACGAGCCGCTCGCGCGTCGAGAGCAGGGTCTCCGCGCCCACGTCCTGGAAAGGAAAGACACCGACCGGTCCGGTCGGTGTCTTGAGTGTGGAGAGGCGGCGGACGTCTTCTGCAGCGGTAAAGAGCCTCAGGGGCGGCTTCTTCGACTCCAGGACAAGGCTAGCACCCTCGGCCAGAAAGAGCCGCTCCGCCTCCCGGTGCTTCTTCCGGTCGAGTCTGGCCGCCCGCTTGAGCGAGACCTCCGGGGCGCGGCGGTTAGCCGTCGCTCGCCTGCGCTTTTGCCGCTTTGTCCACGTCCCCGACCGTAATGCGACCGTCCTTGCCCGTGCCCTCGACGCCTCTGATATCGACGCCGAGCTCCTCGGCTTTGCGCTCGGCGGCCTCGGTGGCGTGGACCTTACCCTCCTCTTCGGCAGCCTGCTCCACATCATCGACCACGACCTGACCCTCGGTGCCGGTGGCCTCCTGCTCCTCGGTCTGCTCCGTAGCGGCCTTACGGGGCCCGGACTTCTTGGCGGGAGGCTGCTCCTCGGGGCGCTGCCACTCGACCTGGATGCGCCGCTCGACGGGGTCGCCGTTCAGGGCGTTCTTCGCCTGCGCCACGATAGCGGCGAAGGCCTCGGGCTCGGTGGCGGCCAGGTCAGCCAGCACCTTGCGGTCCAGGTCTATCTCGGCCAGCCGGAGGCCGTGGACGAACCGGGAGTACGACAGCCCGTGCTCGCGTACGCCAGCGTTGATGCGCTGTATCCAGAGCGACCGGAAGTCTCGCTTGCGCTGCTTGCGTCCCTCGTAAGCATAGACGCCGCTCTTCCATACCTGCTCTTTGGCCCGCTTGTAAGAGGTGTGCTTGGTCCCCCTGTAGCCCTTGGCCTGCTCGAGCACCTTTCGGCGCTTCTTGCGGGCGTGGAGGCTGCGCGACGTGCGCGCCACGGGCTACCTCACCCCCAGAAGGCGCTTGATGCGCTTCTCGTCCTTCGCGTTCACGGACGTCTCGGTGTTCAGACGTCGCTTGCGCCTGGAGCTCTTCTTCTCCAGCATGTGGTTGTGGCCTGCCCGGCGGCGCCTGAGCTTGCCCTTCTTTCGCACCTCGAAGCGCCCGGCGGCGCCCTGGTGGGACTTCATCTTCGGCATCGGTCTCCTCCACGTTTCGTCGTTACTGTCGCTACAAACCGGGCTCGCGGCACGGGAGAAGAGCCGTTTCGCTCCGGACGAGGCGCTATTGTATCAAACTGTTGCTTTACCTGCGAGCGGCCCGCTCCCTGCGGCTACCCGACCGGGTAGGGGGCTGAGAAGCCTGCTGGGAGTCCTGCGCCTCCTTGTTCTCCTTCCTCGGGGCCATGACCATCACCATGTTACGACCGTCGAGGTTCGGCTGGTTCTCGATGCGTCCCAGGTCCTCCAGGTCGCTCGCGAGCCGCCTGAGGAGCCTCTCGCCCAGCTCCGGGTGCTGCACCTCGCGGCCCCGGAACATGATCGTCACCTTCACCTTGTCGCCGCCGCGCAAGAAACGCTCGACGTGACCTCGCTTGGTGTTGAAATCGTGGTCGCCTATCTTCGGACGGAGCTTGATCTCCCGCACGTTCACGTTGACCTGCTTCTTGCGGGCGGCCTTGCGGGCCTGCTCCTTCTGGTACTTGTACTTGCCGTAGTCCATGAGGCGAACCACCGGCGGATCCGAGTTAGGGGCGACCTCGACGAGGTCCAGATCCATCCTCTCGGCGATGTCAGTCGCCTCGCGGATGTGCTTTATCCCCAACTGTTCGCCGTTGGCCGAGATCAACCGCACGGAACGTGCCCGGATCTGACCGTTGATCCTCGGCTCTTCTTCAGTCGCTACTGTGCACCACTCCTCTCAAAGACGAAGTACGGGGGCCACGGGTTCGTCCAGCGATGCTACTCGCTAAGGCGTCGAACCGACGCAGGGCCCCAACTACCTCAATGATTATACCCCCCGCCTGTCAACCGTGTCCACACGCTCTCACTCACGCGCCACTACCTCCCCGAGCACCCGCTCGGCGAACGCCTCGACACCGACCGCCTCCTGCTTCTTCTCTCCGCGGCGGCGAACGTTGACCGCGTCCTCCCCCGCCTCGGCGTCGCCGACGATGAGCAGGTACGGGATCTTCTGCCGCGCGTTCTCCCGGATCTTCTTCTGCATGCTGTTGGCCGAGTCGTCCACCTCCACACGCAGACCTTTACCGGCGAGGTCCCGCTGCACCTTCCATGCGTAGTCGAGGTGCCTGTCGGCTACCGGGATGACGACCGCCTGCACGGGCGAGAGCCACACGGGGAAGGCGCCGGCGTAGTGCTCGATGACCACGGCCATGAACCGTTCGGTCGTCCCGGTAACGGCGCGGTGCAGCAAGACCGGCGTGTGCGTTCTGCCGTCCTCGCCGACGTACTCGCACCCCAGCCTGCCGGGCTGGAAGAAGTCGACCTGTATCGTCGAGAGCTGCCACTCCCGCCCGAGAACGTCCCGCGCGATAAAGTCCGCCTTGGGCCCGTAGAAGTTGGCCTCCCCGACGCCGGGGTAATACTCTATCCCCGAGGCGTCGAGCGCGGTGCGCAGAGCCTCCTCGGCGCGCGACCAGCGCTCGTCTCCCGCCAGGTACTTGGGGTCGTCAGGGTCGCGCAAACTGAGACGAACCCTGTAGTCCGTGAAACCGTAGGTATCGAGGACCTCGCGGATGATCTCCAGCGCCCGCCCGAACTCTTCCTGGATCTGCTCCTCGGTGCAGAAGATGTGGGCGTCGTCCTGCGTGAGCGCCCGCACCCTGGTGAGGCCCGTGAGCTCGCCGCTCTTCTCGTAGCGATAGAGCGTGGCGAACTCGGCGTAACGCAGGGGAAGATCGCGGTACGAGTGCGCCTCCGAGTTGTAGAGCGTCATGTGGCTCGGGCAGTTCATCGGCTTGAGACGGTAGCGTGTCTCGCCGTCCACCATCGGCGGGAACATCGAGTCGTTGTAGTGCTCGAGGTGGCCGCTCCTCTCGTAGAGTTTCTCGTTGACGAGGTGACCGGTCCAGACGTGGTCGTAGCCGTGGCGGCTCTGCACCTCGCGCACGTAGGTTTCCATCAGGTGCCTCAGCATCTCACCCTTCGGCAAGAACAGCGGGATGCCCGCCCCCACCTCCGGCGAGAACGTGAAGAGCCCGAGGTCTTTGCCGATCTTGCGGTGGTCGCGCTCTCGCGCCTCTTCGAGGCGCCGCAGATAAGCCTTGAGCTGCTTCTCCGTCGGCCAGGCCGTGCCGTAGACGCGGGTGAGCATCGGGTTGTTCTCGTCGCCGCGCCAGTAGGCGCCTGCGATGTTCTGCAACTTGAACACGCCCAGAGAGCCCGTGCTCGGGACGTGCGGACCGCGGCACAGGTCGAAGAACTCGCCCTGGCGGTAGACGGAGATATCGCCGTCGTCGAGGCCGTGGATGATCTCCAGCTTGTACGGGTTGTCCGCGTAGAGCCGCTCGGCCTCCTTCTTGGAGACCTCCTCGCGCTCTATGGGGAGGTCGCGCTCGACGATCTCGCGCATCCGCTCCTCGATGCGCGGCAGGTCCTCGTCGGTGATGCGGCCGGCGACCTCGATGTCGTAGAAGAAACCGTCCTCTATTGGCGGGCCCAGGGTGAGCTTGCTCCCTGGGTAGAGCTCCAGTATCGCCTGCGCCATCGCGTGGGCCGTGGAGTGCCGGAGCACTTCGAGACCCTCGGGAGAGTCTTTCGTGACGACCTCGAACTCCCCGCCGCCGTTGAGGGGAGCGTCGAGGTCCACGAGCCTGCCGTCCAGCTTCGCCACAACGGCGTCGCGCAGCAGGCGTGGCCCGATCCTCCCGGCCACGTCTCGCGCGCGGTCGCCGGGTCTTACCTCTAGCTTCTTACCATCGGGGAGCGTAACGGACGCCATGTGCAAACCTCTCTCTGTCAAGGATAACGGGGTTCGGTGCGAAAGAGCAGGCTAGGTAGTTCGCGGGGATACGCCGGCCGAGCCCGCGAAGCGTGGTGGACGATGCTCTATTCTAACCACCGAGTTCTTCCGCACCGCTGCTGTCCGGTAATTCATGGGAGTTCATTATAGTCAGTGGAACGGCGTAAACAAGCGGTTTGTGCAACGAGGGCGCTCCCATGCTCTGCCATGCCAACTCGTGCGGTCACAGGCGCCTCTTGTCTCCGTAGTGGACTGGACGGCAGGCGTTACTTGCGGGACGCGCGGAGTCAGCGCCGGGCTGCTGTTCGCCACCTCTCCCCTGCTTTGTGTTCCCGGTACATGCTCCACGAAGCGCTCGTATGTATTACGGAACCCACTACAGGTTCCGTAGCAGCCGGCAAGAAGAGCGAATCCGGGGTCCCTCGGATCAAGGACCCCGGCTCGCTAGGAAGCTGCTAGATTCGTGCCTGCTACGCTAGTTGCTCGCCGCAGCAGATTGAGGAGGTACCGGCACCTTTACCACGTTGCCGTCGCAGTTCTTGAACTCATCGCCTACATCGCCTACGCAATAGTCCGTTCCGATGCCACCATTGATTACGTCGTTGCCTGGTCTGCCATCCGCGGCATTTAGGTAGTCGCCTTGGGCGCCCCCAACCACCCTGTCCGGGCCTTGGCCACCGTCCACGAAGTCATGTCCGTGGCGGCTGAGGAGTATGTTGGCAGAGGCGTCGCCGTATAGATGGTCGTCGCTGTCGGTGCCAAGGGTAGTGTTGTCGTTTTGGTTGGTGCCCTCGATGCTGGAGGTATCTGTGGCTGGATCGGCGGGATCTGTGTTCTCGCCGATCTCGCCAGCTAGCGTCACGTTCTGCTCCGTGGCGGTCGCTGAAGTTGCCTCACCGTCCACGACGCTCTGCTCGTTAGGATCGTTACACTCTGTCGAAACGGACATATTCTTGGTTTCATCACCGCTGC
>DASTQK010000080.1:0-2495 GCA_035761765.1 Rubrobacteraceae bacterium | reverse complement strand
AGGGCGCAGAGGTCTGGGTGCATGGTGACTTGCTGCCGGGCAACTTGCTCGTCGTCGACGGTCGCCTCTCGGCTGTCATCGACTGGGGAGGCCTCAATGCGGGCGACCCCGCGTGTGACCTGCAGCCCGCGTGGAACCTGTTCGTGGGTGAGAGTCGCATACGGTACCGGGCCGAACTCGAGGTCGACGATACCTCATGGTTGCGTGGCCGCGGCTGGGCGCTCTACCAGGCAGTGTCGGCGCTGGCTTACTACTGGGACACCAACCCTGGGATGATCCGCCAGGCCTCACACGCGCTTGAGCAAGTCCTCGCCGACAGCTCCACCTGAGTTACTCAGTCGTTCGGCGTTTCGGCCGAGACCATCGAGAGGCTGAATGGTGCCTGATGCGGCACCAGATCATAGTCCTCTCGGGCAGCCAGCACCTACACCATTTACACCAACGGTACACCAATGCGAATACGGATCAGTGTGCGCAAGTACGCGGACCGGAACGACGCTTATTTATGCAGGTTTTCATACCCTGATGAACACTCGCGAACGTCTCTCCCACGATACCTCTAAACGGGGTATCGTGGAGGGCGAATCCCTCCTCCGTTCCACACCATGGCGTCATCGAGAGACTCGCGGAGAGAAAGAGGGCCGGGAAAAATCCCGGCCCTCTTTAGTGGCCTATGCGAAGGGGGATGGACAGCCCGCTGGATCTCCCGTGGAGACCCGGGACGCTTTCACTGTGCATCCCCCTTCGTAGGCCCTCGCCCGCGCTTCCGGCTTCGCCTCGCGCGGCAAGTCTTACCTAGGGGTTACATCATGCCGCGCAGCTCGGCGACCATGTCGAGGCCCTGCTGCTTGCACAGATCCTTGGGGCGCATGATCGCCTGCTCGTCGAGCAGGTTGCGGGTGCGGGCCTCCTTCTCGAGATGACGCTCGATGACGTCTATGGCCCGGTCCACCTCCTCGCGGGTCACTTCGCGCGTCTTCTCGTGCGAGATGGTGAGAGTCACTTGTCGGATCACCTCCTTCCCTTTCTGGAGTCGAGCGGAGCTTTGTAACTTTTGATCCGCCCTGGCTAACCCCAGAGTAAAGGGGCGCCAATCCCTTGTCAAGACGAATTTTGGCTTTCCGTACCGGCCCCGGGCCGAAGGTTTCGAGCCCCCGTGGTTTCTCTCACAAAGACCCCCTCCACGAGACGCGGCACGACGGGCACCGTGTCCTCCGCTAGACAGAGGTTCAGGTCCCGTTCGTACCCGAGCCGCTCGAGCCTCCTGGCCGCCCTGTTGTCCCGCAGGCGCTCCAGAGAGCGCCCCCGGTACGCTTCGACGACGCGCCGGGCCCTTGCGTCGAGCTCGACTCCTCTCTCGCCCAGCCGGTGCAGGATAGCGCCGGCGGCGGCCTCGTCCTCGGAGGCACGCCGCCCCTTCCACCCGCAGCCGACTACCATCAGGGAGCCGTAGTCACCGCTCGCCAGCGCATTCGCCAGAGCAGTGGCGTTAACGAAGGCGCCAACGAAGACGGCGGGCGCACCCCTGGCGGCTTCTACTACGCGGGTGCCGTTCGTGGTGGAGAAGGCGACCGTGGAGCCCGGGGGCACCTCCGACTCGAGTATCTCCGTCGGCGAGTTGCCGAAGTCGAAGCCGGCGACCTTGGCACCGTCCCTCTCCCCCGCACGCAGGTCCGCCTCACGATACGCGCGAGCTTCCTCGATGGACGCGACCGGCACCACACGGGCACCCTTCGAGACGAGGACCGCGATCGTCACGCTCGCCCGGAAAGCGTCCACCACGACGACTGCAGAACCAGAGCGGGCGGCGTCCCGCGCCCCGCGCTCGCCGCCGGCGTAGCGGGCGATCATGGTCTCCTCTGCGACACCCGGCGCATTATATGGGTGACGCCGAACCTCTGGAAGGATTGAGAACCGGTATCGGCATGCCGCCTGCCGAAACCGGAAGATCCTCTTCAAGTCGCGCTGGCGGGTGGAAGAATTCGCCAAACGGCGGGCCGTAATCGGTCCCCTAGGCCGCTTCGACCATGGTGCTTAGCGCCAGGGTTACGTAAGCCGCGTTGCGGGGCTGGGCCGAGTAGCCTTTGAGACCTATGCGTAAGATCTTCTCGGCGATCTCACCGAGGCCCAGGTCCGTCTCTATGTTCCACTCTTCGCGCAGGCGCGTGCGCACGTCTTTAGCGTTCAGACCCTCGGGCATGGTGACGGCGGTGATCATGGGCAGCCGGTACTCAGGTTGGGCAAATGGCTCGAAGCCAAGCGGCTCGATCTCCTCGAGCAGCAGCTTCGAGCACCGGATGTGGCGCTCGAATGCATTCTCCAACCCTTCTTCCAGCAGAACGCGCAGCGCTTCATGGGTGGCGTACACCAGAGGTATGGCCGCGGTGTGATGGTAGGATTTCTCCATCCCGCCGCTCCAGTAGCGCATAAGCTCCTGGATGTCGAAGTAGTAGGTGCAGGGCTTCTGCTTGCGGTTGCGTATCTTCCGCATCGCC
>DASTQK010000079.1:0-10987 GCA_035761765.1 Rubrobacteraceae bacterium | reverse complement strand
ATAAGCGCCGCCGAGATAAACCTGACGGCTTCGCTCGCGGCCATCCTGAACTCCACAACCGTGATGTTCACGGCGATAGTAGCCGCGGTGTGGATGGGCGACGCCCTGACGAGGAGGAAGGTTTTCGGGGTGGTGCTGGGGATAATAGGCGTTACGGTGCTCGTCGGGTGGGATCCGATCGCCGTGGACTGGGCCGTCATCCTCTCGGTAGGAGCGATGCTCGTTGCCTCCCTCGGTTATGCGCTGGGCTCCGTCTACGCCAAGCGGACGTTCATGGGCTCCTCGCCGCTGGCCATTGCCACAGGCCAGCTGACGGCGGCCTCTTTGCTAATGATGCCCCTTGCCGCCGCGAGCGTCCCGGACGAGCGGCCGTCCACGATCGTAGTCCTCTCGGTGCTCGGGCTGGCGCTGCCCTCAACGGCCCTCGCCTACATGCTCTACTTCCGCCTGATCTCGAACGTCGGTCCTACCAGCACCTCCACCGTGACGCTCCTGGTGCCGCTCTTCGGCCTCGTGTTCGGCGTCGTGCTCCTGGACGAACCCGTCGGATTGGGAACCATTGCGGGCCTGATCCTCATCCTGTCGAGCGTCACGCTCATCACCGGGCTCGGGTTCGGCGCGAAGGAGAAAAGCCGCGCCTAGCGCGAATAGAGGATGAGCCGCGTGCAGCGGAAGAGGGCCAGCGGGCTGCCGGCCGCCGTGCGCGAGGTTGGTCTTCAGCTCGACTGTCGTGAAGCCCTCCGCGCCCTCCGGAAGACCGACGAAAGTTCCGTAGCAGCCCGAATCCTCTCCTTCGCTAGTAGGACCGAGGGGGATTATCTCAGGGATTCGGTACCATGGACCTTCTTACTTTGAGAACAGGAAAAGGGGGGTAAAATCTTGCGGTGAGCGAGAAGACGCGCACCAGATCCCTGCAAGCACCACGCAGGATACGCGCCTACCTAGCGGCGAATGCAGAGCGGCCAGTGCTCCTGCTCGCCTCGAGCGAGGAGGAGGCGGAGAGGTACGCGCGCGACGCCTCCTGCTTTACCGATGAACCAGTTGTCCATCTGCCCTCGCGTGGCGTCGCCTACGGTGACGTCTTCGAACCGGCCGTTACCCGCGTCGGACGTCGGCAGAGGTCGCTGCGCTCGATAGGGTCGGCGCGTGTCGTAGTCGCGGGGCCTCTCGCATTCATGGAGCGGACGCCGCTCTACGAGCCGCTGGAGCTGGCTGCTGAGGTCGAGACCGAGCTGGATGCGGCGCTCGAACGTCTGGTGGAGCTCGGCTACGAGCGGGTGGACCGTGTCTCGCGCCCGGGGGAATTCGCGGTGCGCGGGGGCATAGTAGATGTCTTTCCGAGCACCCGTCGCTCGCCGGTGAGGGTGGAGTGGTGGGGGGATGAGATCGAGAGCGTACGAGCGATATCGCTCGCCACCCAGCGGGTCGTCCGGGAGCTGGAGACCGTGACGGTCTACGCCGCCCGCGAAGGTGACCTCGCGGCTCTCGCGGCGACGAGCGAAGAGGAGTTCCCCGAGGAAGCCCGCCGCGGCGTGCGCGTCCCCGGCCTCGACCGGCTTCTGCTCGGCCTCGATCCGGTCTCGCCAAGAAGCCTCCTCTCCGAAGGTGTCGAGGTGTGGCGCGAGGAGCCGCAGGAGGGCATCGCGGAGGACCTCGAGAGCGTGGTGCGGGAGCTCTACGACCCGAGGACGCCGGAGCCGGATGTCGAGTTCACCTCGGGTGAGGGTGCAGAGGTCGTCTCTGCCCCGCCGGCTGCGGCATATGCCGCTACTCTGAGGGAGGCCGCGAGGCGCCTCGACGCGCTCGTGCAGGAGGGACTCGCGGTCTTCGTCGCCTGCTCTTCTACCGGCGAGGCCAGGAGGACGGCCTACGCCCTCGGGGAGATCAACCGCTCGATGCGCGAGGTGGAGCGGGTGGACGCGAGCCTGCCGCCCGGCCTCTACGTGCTCGGGCGCGAGGTCGAGGAAGGGTTCGCCTACCCGGAAGGCGGGATCGCCGTCATCCGCCGGGACTCGCTCTTCGGTCGGCGGCGCGAGGCGCGCGGGCGCCCGGGAAGAGCACTGGGCTCGTTCGCGGACCTGAAGGCCGGGGACCTCGTGGTGCATGCCGCTCAGGGCATTGGGCGCTTCGAGGGCCTCGTGGCGAGGGAGGTCCTCGGGACTACCCGCGACTACATGCAGGTAACCTACCGCGGCGGCGACACCCTGCTAGTCCCCTACGAGCAGATGGAGCTCCTGCACAAGTACATCGGTGGCGAGGTCGCGCGACTGGACAGGCTCGGCGGCGCGACCTGGGCGCAGGTCACAGACAGGGTCCGCAGCAGGGTCAAAGCGCTCGCAGGAGAATTGCTGCAACTGTATGCGGCGAGGGCTTCGAGGCCTGGCTTCGCTTTCCCCGAGGACAGCGAGTGGGAGCGTGAGCTCGAGGAGAGCTTCGCGTACCAGGAGACCACGGATCAGGAGGCCGCCATCGCCGCCGTCAAGGCGGACATGCAGCGGCCTCACCCGATGGACCGCCTCGTGTGCGGAGACGTGGGCTTCGGCAAGACCGAGGTCGCCGTGCGGGCTGCCTTCAAGGCGACCTTGAGCGGCAAACAGACCATGATGCTCGCCCCGACGACGATCCTCGTCCAGCAGCACGAGCGGACCTTCAAGCAGAGGCTCAGCACCTTCGCGGTCAGGGTCGAGAGCCTCTCGCGCTTTACCACGCCGGCAGCGCGCAGAACGATCCTGCGCGACTTTGCGGCCGGGGAGGTAGACGTGCTCATCGGGACGCACGCGCTGCTGGGCACGGAGATCAAGCCGAAGGATCTCGGGCTCGTCGTGGTGGACGAGGAGCAGCGCTTCGGGGTCAGGCACAAGGAGCGTATCAGGCAGTTCAGGACCTCCGTAGACGTGCTGACCCTGACAGCCACCCCGATCCCGCGCACCATGCAGATGGGCCTTGCCTCCTTGCGGGACCTTAGCGTCATCGAGACGCCGCCCGCCGGGCGGCGGAGCATCCTCACGCACGTAGGCCCCTACGATGAGGACCTCGTCAGGCGGGCTATAGAGCGGGAGGTCGCGCGCGAGGGCCAGGCCTTCTTCGTCCACAACCGCGTCGAGACCGTAGAGGAAATTGCAGAGAAGCTGCGCGCCCTCGTGCCGGGGGTGCGTTTCGTCGCGGCGCACGGGCAGATGCCGGAGCGGGCGCTGGAGGACGTCATGCGAGGCTTTCTCGACGGCGAAGCCGACGTGCTGGTCACGACCACCATCGTCGAGAGCGGGCTCGACGTGGCCACGGCCAACACACTGATCGTGGACCGCTCGGACACCATGGGGCTCGCGCAACTCTACCAGTTGAGAGGTAGGATCGGGCGCTCCACCGAGCAGGCCTACGCATACCTGTTTGCCCCTCTTGGCTCTACAGTCGAGTCCCAGAAACGCCTCGAAGCCCTCATGGACTTTACGGAGCTGGGGAGCGGGTTCGCCATAGCTATGAGGGATCTGGAGATCCGGGGTGCGGGAAACCTGCTCGGCGCCGAGCAGTCCGGCCACATAGCGGCGGTAGGCTTCGAGATGTACCTGCGTCTTCTGGAGGAGGCGGTCGCGGCCGCCAGGGGCGAGGCGCCGGAGCGCCGCGACGGACGGCCCGTCATCGTGGAGCTCCCGCTCGACGCATATCTGCCGCCAGCCTACGTCGTGGACGAGATCGAACGCGTCGACCTCTACCGCAGAGCGTCGGGTACGGCGTCTCTAGCCGAGGTAGACGACCTCGCAGAGGAGCTCGCCGACCGCTTCGGGGAGCTCCCCGAGCCTGCACGCAACCTGCTCGGTCTCTCGCGCGTCAAGATCCTGGCCCGCGAGGCAGGCGCTAGCTCGGTCGGCTACCGTTCGGGCTCGCTCGCGATCGTGGGCGTCACCGCCCGTTCCACGCAGATAGAGCTTTTGCGAGAGGAGACAGGCGGCGTGGTCGGGGGGAGGGAAGGTCGGGTCACGGTGCGCGGCTCCTCGCTCGACTCGCTCGCTCTCGCGGAAGCGGCGCTTCGCGCTTTGTCAGCGCGCGATGGCGTCCGTGGCTAGAGACGACTCGCTGAGATGCCGCCAACTCTCCTGAGGCGAAGCCGGAGACGTGCTTACAAGCTGAAGTGCTATAATCGCGGCGTTTTTGACACCCTAACAGCGAGGTTCTCCGTCGTCTTGAGCAAGCTCTCCGTGAACAGGACGTGGCTCGTCTCTCTACTACTCGGCGTGTCCCTGGTGGTTGTCGCCGGCTGCAGCGCCGCGGAGCCGGTCGCCAACATCGAGCCCGAGTCCAAGAAGGTGGCGGTCTTCGAGGGCGGCGAGGTCACCCTGGGTGAGTTGCAGGAGTTTGCCCGGCAAAGCGGCGCTGGCGAGCTGTCGCCTGGGTCCCAGGAGTACGAGGCGATCGTAGCCCAGCTCATGCCCCAGCTCGTCGAGATCGAGATCGCCAAGGCCTATGCTGAAGAGCATGGCATAACGGTCTCCGAAGCGGAGGTCGACCAGGAGATCGAGGTCATAAAGGACCAGATCGCCCAGGAGGCCCAGGGCGTTGACCGCGAGGAGGCCTTTGATCAGGCCCTGCAGCAGGCCGGCCTGACGGAGCAGCAGCTCAGGGAGCAGCTCAGGGAGCAGCTCCCCGTCCAGGAGGTGCAGGAGAGGGTGACCGGTGGCGCCGGTCCGTCCCAGCAGGAGGTCGAGCGGTTCTACGAGGAGAACAAGGCAGCCCAGTTCACGACCCCAGAGACGCGCTGCACGCGGCATATCCTCTTCAACAAGGACCAGAAGGAGAAGGCCGAGGAGGTAAAGGCCCAGCTCCAGGACGGAGATGACTTCGCGCAGTTAGCACAGGAGTTCTCCCAGGATCCTGGTAGCGCCGAGCAGGGCGGGGACCTCGGATGCATCGGCAGGGGCGAGACCGTACCCAACTTCGAGGAGGCCGTCTTTGGCGCCGAGCAGGGTGAGATCGTCGGCCCGGTAGAGACCGAGTTCGGCTACCACGTTATCGAGGTTACCGACGTACGCGAGGAGGCTACCCAGCCGCTCTCGGAGGTCGAGGCCGAGATCACAGAGCAGCTCACTACCGAGGCTCAGGCCCAGGAGTTTACGATCTGGCTGCAAGAGCAGAGAGAGCAGCGCAACGTCAAGTACCTGCCGGGTTACGAGCCACAGGCCTAGAAACCGCCTTTGCATACGGTGGCGCCGCAACGGGTAAGGGCGTAGAGTTACATACAAAGCAGTCAGCCGTCAGCAAGGTGGTGGAGGTCCCGGTGCGCTGCCACTCACCGAAAAGCCGACTGCTGAAAGCTGATAGCTCGAAAAAGGGAGGATAATGACCGAGATCGTCGCAGTCCACGGGCGTGAGATCCTGGACTCCAGGGGGAACCCAACGGTCGAGGTCGAGCTCGCTACGGTGAGCGGGTTCGTGGGCCGGGCTTCGGTTCCGTCGGGCGCCTCCACGGGTCAGAACGAGGCCGTCGAACTGCGCGACGGGGAGAAGGAGCGCTATGGGGGCAAGGGGGTCCAGAACGCCGTCTCGAACGTGGACGGTGAGCTCGCGCAGGTCGTTGTCGGGATGGACGTCACCGACCAGCGCTCCCTCGACCTCGCCATGATCGAGGCCGACGGCACGGAGAACAAGGGCCGCCTTGGCGCGAACGCGATCCTGGGCGTCTCGCTGGCTGCTGCGAAGGCGGCGGCGGAGGCGGCGGCGCTCCCGCTCTTCCGCTACCTGGGCGGGCCGGGGGCATACACTCTGCCGGTTCCCTGCGCCAACATCATGAACGGCGGCGCCCACGCGGCGAACAACATCGACTTCCAGGAGTTCATGGTCGTGCCGCTGGGCTTCGACGAGTATGCGGAGGCGCTGCGCGCCGTCGCGGAGATCTATGCCGGTCTGAAGAAGATCCTGGCTGCCGGGAGGCACTCTGGGGGCATCGGGGACGAGGGAGGTTTCGCCCCGGATCTGGAGGACAACGGCGCGGCGCTCGCGCTTATAGCCGAGGCCGTCGAGGCGAGCGGGTACGCTTTAGGAGACCAGATCGGCTTCGCCCTCGACCCGGCGGCCTCCGAGTTCTACGAGGGCGGCTCGTACGACCTGCAGGGCGAGGGCAAAAAGCTCTCCAGCGAAGAGATGGTCGATTACTACGTCAGACTTTGTGACGACTACCCCGTCATAAGCGTCGAGGATGGTCTCGCCGAGGACGACTGGGAAGGGTGGGCTATGATCACGGAGCGCCTCGGGAACCGCATCCAGCTCGTCGGCGACGACCTCTTCGTCACGAACCCGAAGATACTTTCTCGCGGTATCCACGAGGGCGTCGCCAACTCCATCCTCATAAAGGTCAACCAGATAGGTACGCTCACCGAGACCTTCGAGACCATAAACCTCGCGCACAAGGCCGGGTACACGGCGATGATCAGCCACCGCAGCGGGGAGACGGAGGACGTGACGATCTCCGACCTTGCGGTCGCGACAAACGCCGGCCAGATAAAGACCGGCGCCCCCGCCAGGACCGACCGCGTAGCCAAATATAACCAGCTTCTCAGGATAGAGGAGGGTCTGGAA
The DNA here is from genome assembly GCA_035761765.1 of Rubrobacteraceae bacterium. Classification (GTDB taxonomy): domain Bacteria; phylum Actinomycetota; class Rubrobacteria; order Rubrobacterales; family Rubrobacteraceae; genus JALYGY01. Next base: position 4,420 of record DASTQK010000079.1, on the reverse strand, counting down.
GGCTCCGGGTACTACCCGGGCCGGATGGCGTTCAATCCGAGGGTGAGGCCCGGGAAGGGGGTCTGAGGGTGCGCCGGACCAAGATAGTCGCAACTCTAGGACCCGCGACCTCTTCGGAGGAGAGTATAAGGTCACTCATAGAGGTCGGGGTTGATGTAACCAGGTTCAACTTCAGCCACGGCGACCACCACATGCACCTGAAGAACGCCGAGATCGTGCGTTCCTCGGCCGGAGAGCTGGGACGCAATGTGGCGGTTATGCAGGATCTGCAGGGGCCCAAGATCCGGACCGGCGAGGTCGAGGGCGGCACGCGACTGGTGGAGGGTAACCGCGTCGTCATCGCGCCGGGAGACTTCCTCGGCGACGCGAGTCGGCTCTCGACTTCCTACGACCGGCTCGCAGATGACGTGAGACCGGGCCACCGTCTCCTCATAGACGATGGCCTCATCGGCCTCAAAGTCGAGAGCATCGAGGACGGCGAGGTCGTCTGCGAGGTGCTCGAAGGCGGACCCGTCTCCTCGCACAAGGGTCTGAACTTTCCGGACTCCTCGCTCTCGATAAAGGGCTTCACGCCAAAGGACATCGACGACCTGCGCTTCGGGATGGAGGAGCTCCACCCCGACTGGGTAGCCATCTCCTTCGTGCGCACTGGGGACGAGGTGCGGGAGGCCAAAGAGCGCATCAAGGAGTTCGGCGGCAACGCGCCCGTCGTCTCCAAGATCGAGAAGCACGAGGGCATAGAGAATATCGAGGACATCATCCAGGCCTCGGACGGCATAATGGTCGCGCGGGGGGACCTGGCGGTCGAGCTCGCCGCCGAACGGGTGCCCATCGAGCAGAAGCGCATGATCGCGCGCTGCAGGCGACTTGGCAAGCCCGTGATCGTCGCTACCCAGATGCTCAACTCCATGATCGAGAACCCGAGGCCAACCCGCGCCGAGGTCTCGGACGTGGCGAACGCGATCTTCGACCGCGCCGACGCGGTGATGACCTCGGGCGAGACGGCGGTCGGCCGCTACGCTTTGCAGAGCATCCAGGAGATGGACAGGATCTGCCAGGCCGCCGAGAGCGCCATAAACTACGGCCGGGATATCCCGGCCTCTGCGGCCTGGGGCCGCGGCGACCGCTACAATGCCGTAACCCACGCCGCCTGCGAGCTCGCCGAGGACCTCGAAGCCGAGGCCATAATTACCTCGACGCAGACCGGGCTCTCTTCCATAAGGGTAGCCCGCTTCAGGCCGCCCAACAGAATACTTGCCGTCAGCCCCATCGAGCACACGGTCCGCATGCTCGCGCTCGTGTGGGGCGTCACCGCCATAAGGGGGGAGCAGGCGGGTTCGCTGGAAGAACGCTTCGAGGGGGCCGTGCGCGCCGCCCTGGAGGCGGGCCTCCTCCAGGAGGGGGACCAGATCATCCTCACCGGCGGGACCGCAGGCTCCGTGCCGGGCTCCACGAACGTCGTCGAGGTCCTCACCGTGGGCGAGGAAGGTTAGGGAGGCTTACCCCGCGTTGAGCGTGCCTCGGAGACTGAGACCCCTCGCGGTCATCCTCTACGCCGCCTTCGTCGGGCTTCTGCTCGCCTCCTACGCCTCACCCCTGCAAGATATCCTCGATAGCCGCGCCGAGATCCCTATCCTCGAACAGAGGCTGCACGACGCCGAGGTGCATAACACCGCTCAGGAACGACTTATTAAGGACCTTAACACCCCGGACGGCATCGAACGCGCCGCCCGCGAACGCTACGGTATGATCAACCCCGGTGAGAAGGTCTACATAGTCGAGTAGTAGCTTCCAAGGCTTCGAGGCCCCAGGTATAAGAAGGTGCTCGTGAGAACCAACGCCACCCCGCAGGAGCGATGCTCAACGGTGAAACCGGAAGCATGAGTGCCTGTAGCCTCTAGAGACCTTTCCGCCGTAACCCGCCAGCTCGGCCGCCCCCCGAGACCCTTCCGCGTCGCCGCCCGCTGCCCGTTCGGCTTGCCGAGCGTCATAGAGAACGAGCGGGCACGCAACATGCCGACGAGCTTCTGGGTCACCTGCCCCAGCCTCGACAAAGCGATCTCGCGCCTCGAGTCAACGGGCGGTGTCCGGGCTGCGAGCGAGCAGGTCGGAGAAGAGACGGTAGAGGAGATCCACGCCCAGCACCTCGCCCGCTACGGCACCCGGGTAGCCGGCGTGAGCGGGCCGGGAGGCCACGTGAAGTGCCTCCACGCTTTCACCGCTCTCCACCTCGCCGGCGCCATCACCAACCGGGTGGCCGAATGGACCCTCGAGCGCCTCGAGAAACCCTACCCCGAAGACGCCTGCTGTACCGCCGTAAATCCGCAAACCTGACTGATATACTCTCGGACTAGCTGGGGGGCGTGGCGGAATCGGCAGACGCACCGGACTTAAAATCCGGGTCCTCTAATAGGAGTGTGGGTTCGAGTCCCACCGCCCCTACTTAGGGAAAGTCCTGCAAACAGGCGGAAAATTAGAACAAGAGAAAGAGGCCCGGCGAGAACGCTGAGCCTCTTTACACCGATTGCTACACCAACACGCTACGAAAGTGCGTCTTGCATCGCATTGGCGGCGCTCTCTTGCATCGTGGGTAGCACGTGGGAGTAGGTGCCCAGGGTGATTGCGATGCTCGCGTGGCCCAGCATCTCGGAGACCACCTTCGGGTTCACGTTCTTGGCGAGCAAGAGTGTGGCGCACGTGTGACGGAGATCATGGAAGCGTATCTCCGGTAAGCCCGCTTGAGCAGAGGCTTTAAGCGATGCGCTGTCCCGTACTGGCGGGAGAGCGGCGAGCCGCTCTCGGAGGTGAAGATGAGACCGCTCTCGCGCCACAGGTCGCCCGCCCGGTCTATCTGATGGTCCAGGTGGCTTCTTCTCACGGTAAAGTCCGCGCACGTGGGCAGAGGTTAGGTTCTTGAGCTTTACCTTCCCCAACTCCGGGCGGATGTGGAGGCGAATCATTTGCTCATACCGCTCGAAGCTTGGAGGACGCGGTGTACGCATCGGCGAGGAGCAGCGCGATCAGGACTACCTCGATCGCCTTGTCGACGTAGCCAAGGATCGTGTACTGCGGAGCCATGATGAAAAAGAGTACGATCGTCAGCGCTGCGAAGGCTATGAGAGCCCATCGCGCAGCGTTCCGGAAGCGTGCCAGTCGCGGGAGCGGTAGCTGCAAGGCCCCCAGAAGCCCCAGGTAACCCAGCCCGTTGAGGATGAACAACATCACGCCGAAGTTGAGCCCCATAAAGGGGATGGCGGTGAGCGCCAGATACAGGTGAATGCCTGCCGTCGCCAGGGTGAGCACGAAGATCCCGACCCCCAGGCCATTGCCAACGGAAGTGCGCGAAGAAGCCATTCTGTCTCTCCTTTCTCGCCTTGACGAGACTTGGGTCCATGCCGCGACCGACGCCGTGTATCTACACATAGATGGCTATCGGCAGCGTGCTCCTCTCTCAGTGATTGACATCATCTACTTGGAGCATACAACAATGGTTCTCAAATCAAACTAGCAAATCCTAAATTGCTACTAATCCAACTCGCTATTCTTCGACCCCAGCTCGGTGAGGCGTTGCGTTCTGGGGACCTGAAACTCGAAGGCGACACGACGGCGGTGGCGGGCTTTGTGTTCCTCATTCCTCTACCCGAGCCGGCCGCACCCGTCGTCGGGGTGTAGCACAGCTCCATAGGCAGCGAGCCTCCGGAAACGCACGGTCGCCGACCTTCTAAGAACACACAACAGGCGAAGTTCGCAGAATTTCTTTATCAGGCACTTGAGTGAACAAGGCTGGGAGCGGCTCTGAACATAGGTCCCACGGGCACAGCATGGAAAAAGCAGCCGCTCCCGGCTTACAGCGAGAATCTTCGAAGCAACCTATGCGAGGCCGCTGCAGGACTTGCGTCCTACATACTTCCGAGAGAGCCCCTTCTACGAGTTTCCCCAAATAAGCTCGCCCTCAGGAGTTCGGTGCGCAGGTGGAGGACTAAATTCTAGACACCCTCCTGCGGGGGAGGAGTTTGCCCCTGTTCGACGACCGGCCTTCGCTCCTGCTCAACAACAAGCTCCCTAACTTGCAGCCGTCCGACCTCTAGTTCTTCTATGTTGAGGTGAGCGATCCTCCCACGCTTCACGGCGAGCGCTCGGATCGCCAGAGCTCCGATTGCTAGAGCACCTACCGCCGTAGCTCCCACTGCCAGTGCCCCGAGGGCCGTCCATGCTAGCCCCGTCGCCGCCCGCGCGAACGCTACCTGCGCCCCGAAGGGACGATGCTCTGGGGCATGTTCTGCCCGCTTTGCTCTGCGCTTCTTCATCGCTTGCTCCTTTCCCTCATGGGCGTTCGTACCCTTGAGACTCTGGCACAAACACCACGTCCCGCTGCCCGAAGGAGAGTCTTATGTGAGCCTCGGAGGGCTGAGGTACTGCT